>CAZTTW010000592.1:0-3769 GCA_964616265.1 uncultured Myxococcales bacterium
CTCGTGCCTTTCCAGGGGTTCGTGTACTCCTGGCTGTACTTGCGGAAGCCTTCGCTCGCAAAGGGAACGACGAGGCCCCGCTGGTAAAGGTGGAGCAGCGCGTTCGACGAGACCAGATCCAGTGACGGCCCCGCCTCGTCGAGAACTGGCGAGGCATTCGGCGCGAAGGCCGGAGTGGCAGTGGTCGTGGGGGAGACCTTGCTCTCGGTGCCGTGGGCACCTTGGCCACCGCAAGCGGGCCAGGCGATGGTCAGCGAAGCAAGAACAAGAGCGAATCGGGCAACCTTCGACATGAACGGTCTTTTACCGTCTTCGAGTATCGCGCGGCTAGGAAGTCTCCCCAATCGTCAGAATGTTCCTGGCGAGGGGCATCTCGTCTATGATGCGCAAAGGAGCATCATGTTCTCCCGTTTTGCCCGTTCTCAAGATAGCTCGTCCCGGACGGTGCAGTCGGCCATCGTCGGCGGTGTCTTGCTGATCGCGTGGACGCTCTGGTTCTTCCTGGCTCATGTGTCGCTCTACGAGGCGAGCCGCCAGGCGCGCATCGAGGTCGAGAGTGCTCCGCACGACGTGGACGCGCCGGTGGCTGGCCGCTTGCTGCGCACGAATCTGGTACTCGATCAGTGGGTCACCGCTGGCGACATTCTCATCGAGGTGGACAGCGAATCGTGGCAACTCGAACGGCAGGCAGAGCAAAGCAAGGTCTTGGCCATCGGACCGCAGGTTGCCGCGCTCGAACGGGAGCTCTATTCCGACGAGGAAGCGTTGCGAGGAGAAGATCGCGCGCTCCTCGCCGAAGTCATCGAGGCGCGCGCTCACCAGCGAGCCTCGGATGCGGTCGCCCATCTGAAAGCCTCCGAGCGGGAACAAGTCGAGACACTGCACAAACAGCACGTTGTCGCCGATGTCGAACGCGAGCGCAGCCAGGCAGATTACGAAAGGCAGAATGCCGAGTCCGAAGCGGCACGCGCCCAGGTCGGACGCCTTGGCACCGAGGGCAGCGTTCGCAAGAATGACCGGCGCGCAAGAATCGCCCGACTAGAAGCCGAGATTGCCCGGCTTGGAAGCGTGCGTAGCGAAGCCGAGTCGCGCATACGGATCCTCGACCAGCGCATCGAGCTCTTCACCGTCCGCGCGCCCGTGTCGGGTCGCATCGGTCATACGGTCAGCCTTCAGCCGGGCGCCGTCGTCGCGGCTGGCACTCGTCTTTGCACCATCGTGCCGTCGGGAAATCTGCGCGCCGTGGCCTTCTTCGATGCGGCGACGGCAGCCGGGCGCGTGAAGCCGCAGCAGCCGGCGCGCCTGCGCCTGTTTGGCTTTCCTTGGACCAAATTCGGCGTCTTGCAGGCACACGTAGAGCGCGTCGGGACCGAGCCGCGCGACGGTCTGATTCGGGTCGAGCTGGAACTCGACTCGATCCAGCGCTCGCACATTCCCATCGAGCACGGGCTCCAAGGCAGCGCCGAGGTGGAAGTGGAAAAGGTGGCACCGGTCGCGCTGGTCCTCGATGCCGCTGGCCGCTACCTGATGAATTCCGGCGGCTCGGCGCCAGCCGGCTCTCCGCCGACGACCTCTGCGCCGACCGTCTCTGCCGCATCCCCGACCACCAATCGATGAGCACCTCCACGGAAGACACAAGCGATCTGCGACGCCGCTTCTTCGCGCCCGAAGCCATCCAGACGTCGGGCATGGACTGCGGTCCAGCGACGCTCAAGACGTTGCTGTCCGGCTTTGGCATCAAGACCAGCTACGGGCGTTTGCGCGAAGCCTGTCACACGAGCGTCGACGGAACGTCCATCGACACCCTGGAAGAGCTGACCAACGCGCTCGGCCTGCATGCCGATCAGGAGATGGTTCCCGTCGAGCATGTGCTTGCGCCGGAGGTTTCCTGCTTGCCTGCCTTGGTGGTGACCCGCTTGCCGTCGGGGCTGACCCACTTCGTGGTGCTGTGGCGAGCGATCGGTCCGTGGGTGCAAATCATGGATCCCGGTCGCGGTCGCCGCTGGATGAAGCGAGCTTCGCTCGAGCGGGATCTTTACCTGCACGAAAGCGAAGTTCCGACGGCGGATGTCGCGGACTGGCTGCTCTCGCCGGAATTCGTGGCGCCCTTGCGTGCCGGTTTGCGCAAAGTGCTCGGTGGCGCGAGGGCTGAGGAATTGGTGGTTCAGGCGACGGAGACTGGCTGGCAGAGGATTTCGGCTCTCGACGCCGTCTTGCGGACGATCGGTCGATTGGTCGAGCAGAAGGCGGTCGAGCCGGGGCACATCCACGACGTGTTCGATGCGCTGCTGAAATCGACCGAAGGAAACGACCCTCGGGCGCTCATTCCCGAGGGCCTTTGGACGGTGCGGCCCGCGGAGGGCACCGAAGATTCGGTCATCGTTCGTGGCGCCGTCGTGTTGAAGGTAACAGGGAAGGGCGAGGTGGCGGAGGATCTTTCCCCCGAGCTCTCGGCGGCGGTCCACATGCACGAAAGGGGAGCTGGACGACAGTTGCTCGAGCTTCTGCGCGCCGACGGATTGTGGCGAGCCCTACCCATCTTCGCGGGGCTGGTGGTGGCCGGCGTGGGCGCCGTCGTCGAAACGCTCCTCTTTCGCGGCGCTTTCGACATCAGCCAACGCCTGGCGGTCTTCGAACAACGTTTGTTTGCGGCGTTCGCTTTGCTGTTGCTCTTGTGCTCGATGGTGCTGGTCGAATGGCCGGTGTCGCGCTCGCTGTGGGACGCCGGCCGACGCCTGGAAATGCGGCTGCGCCGCTCGTTCCTGCAGAAATTGCCTCGCCTCGGCGACCGCTATTTCCAGAGCCGCCCGATTTCGAGCATGGCCGAGAGCTCGCATTTGCTTCACTGGGTGCGGCTTCTCCCCGGACACAGTGGACAGGTGGTTCGCTCCCTCTGCGAGCTCTGCGCGACAGTCGCCGGTGTTGTCTGGCTCCACCCGCCCTCGGCGCCACTCATTCTCTTGCTCGCTTTCCTGATGGTCGCGCTGCCGTTGCTTGGCCAACCCCTCTTGCTCGAACGGGACATGCGCATGCGCGGGCACAATGGCGGCTTGGCGCGCTTCTATCTCGATGCCTTGCTGGGGCTCTCGGCCATTCGCGCCCACACGGCCGAGGGCGCCGTTGCGGCCGAGCATGGAAGTCGTCTGCGCGAATGGGGCCGCTCAGCGCGGGATCTTGCACGCAGCCAGATTCTCGTCGAGACGCTCCTCGGCATCGTCGGATTCGGCCTCGCGGCGGTCGTGGTCTTTCAGTACCTCACGACTGCCGAAGGCTCGGGTTGGGCCATCTTGCTCGTCTATTGGGTGCTGATGGTGCCAAGTATCGGGCTCGAGCTAGCGTTCCTGATTCAGCAGTATCCGCAGCATCGCAATGTCACCTCGCGACTGCTGGAACCGCTAGGCGCCGAGGAGCATGCTTCGGACGAAGATCCGGACGCCAGTGGCGACGATGCGCCAGGCGATGCCTGCGCGCCGACGATCGATCTCGATAGGGTCAGCGTCGAGCAGGCTGGCAACCAGGTGTTGTCGGTGGAGTCGCTGTCCATCCCTGCCGGGCAGCACGTGGCCATTGTCGGGGTTTCGGGGGCGGGCAAATCGAGCCTCGTCGGGCTTCTCCTCGGTTGGTATCCGCCCAGCAGCGGCGCGGTTCGGGTCGACGGCCAGCCGCTGGTCGGAGCCACGCTGGCTCGCCTGCGCCGGACGACCACGTGGGTCGATCCGACTGTGCAATTGTGGAATCGAACCCTTCTCGACAATCTCCGCTACGGTCG
>CAZTTW010000593.1:0-3742 GCA_964616265.1 uncultured Myxococcales bacterium
GCGGGCGCCGCGGGCGCGCGGCCGAGTCAGGCCCACCTCGAACGCGCCGCGCAGGATGTTGGGCAAGAGTCCCAGCACAACGATTCTGTCGGCAAGGAAAATGGCTTCGTCGATGTCGTGTGTGACGAAGACAACCGTGTGCCGCCATTGCTCCCACAGTCGCAGAAGCTGTTCTTGCATCAAGACGCGGGTTTGCGCATCGAGGGCGCCGAATGGTTCGTCCATGAGCAAGATGGTCGGCTCGACGGCGAGGGCGCGCGCCAAGCCCACGCGCTGCTGCATCCCCCCAGAGAGCTCATGCGGGTAGCGATGGTGAAAGTCGCCGAGTCCCACGAGTCCGAGGTAGTGGCGTGCGCGTTCGCGCGCGCGAGTGGATGCTTGGCCGGCCATGCGCAAGCCAAACGCGACGTTGTCGAGTGCGCTCATCCAGGGAAAGAGCGAGTGTTGCTGGAAGACCACGGGCCGATCCGGTCCGGGCGTGCTTACGGGGCCGCCATCGACGAGAACGCGACCCGCGCTTGGGCGCTCGAAGCCGGCGATGACATTGAGCAAGGTCGACTTGCCGCAACCCGATGGTCCCAGGATGGCCACGAACTCGCCTGGCGCAATGGCGAGATCGACGTTTGCCAAGGCCACGGCCTCGCGCCCGCCTCCTGCGAACCGCACGGAGAGGCTGTCGAGAGTGACCGCGCCGCGTCCGTGAAGCGATGGTCGCGGCAATGGAGTCGTGTTTTGCCGGGATGGAAGAGCAAGCTGTTCGTGTGCCATGGGCGCCCCTCGTTCGCTTACAGCACGAGAGAGGTAGCGAGATAACGGCGCTTCACCCCGAAATATTGCTTCCATCGACGAGGAGCCCGTTGACCGGCCAGAAACTCCTCGTCCCAGTCGAGTAGCGGTTCGTATTTTGGCGCGGGCGCCGTCGCCCAGATTCCACGACGACGCCTTTCCTCGCGCTCGTCGATGAGCCAGTCGTTGTAGCTCTCGTAAACGATGTGACCGTCCGGAGCATCGAGCGTCGCGGCCCGGATACGTCCGTCGAGCTCGAGGAAAAGGGTCGCTTCCTCGGGCGACACTTCGACGGCTGGCACCGTTGTTTCGTAGCCGGCGCTGCGTAGGGCATCGCCTGCGACGTCATTGAAGTTCCCCTGCTCGTGCAAGCTCAGGTGCTTCGCGTAGATGCCGACGTGCTCGCTCGAGATTGGCCGTCCGAGCGCCCTGTGATCGCGCGCCCGGGCCCGACGTTGCGCGATGTCGCCTCGATAGAAATCGAGGACAGTGGGATCGTAGTCTTCGCCTAGGAATTCGAGTACCGCGTGCACGACGGCTTCGGGACGCGCGGCGAGCTCTTCGTAGCGAACGTCGAGCCACTGATCCTTGTTCAGCTTTGCCCGCCAGCGGGTCGCGACCTCCTGCGTTCGGCGCCAGATGAGAGCCGCAGCATAGATGTTGCGCGGCCCGAAGGCCGACCGGAGCTGATCCGCGGCCACGTCCCGCCCGTCCCGCATTAAGTGCAAGAAGCGAGCGTCGGGGAAGTCAGCCAGGATCTCCTCGACGTAGAAGAGGTTGTGGGGCGTCTTTTCGCCCCAGCGTGGTTTGTCGACCGACTCTGCGTAAAGGCCTAGAATGGCAGCGTAGGCTTCGCGGAACGTGTTTGCACGCGTGCGCCGGACCAGCTCGTCGACTATCGTTGCCGGGTTCAGATCGAGGCCAAAGAACGGCGTCTTGAGCCCGAAGATCATCTCAGAGACAAGCGTTCTGAAATGGGCTGCCTTACTGAGGTCGCCGTACGTATGCAGGAACGCTCGGAAGCGCGGGTAATACCAAGCCACTTCGGGCACCGCCAGGCGGCGATGCTGCCCGAGGACCGCCATCAGCAAGGTCGTCCCCGACCGTTCGCTGCCGACGATGAAGAACGGCGACGCCGAGTTTGGCATCAGGGGATCTCCCGTGGCTTGGCGAGCCGCTCTCTATCCAATTCTATCGCTCCGAGAACAAGAAGACCTGGCAACATATGTCCTTTATAGTAGACCATTGTCCTGTAGCAAGCCGAAAGGCAATCCGACCCAAGGAGTTGATCTAGAGATCGAAGCCCATGAGCCAGGCTGCAGCAAATACGCCACAACGTCGCCATCTCCACGTGATGGGTAAACCGGTCGGGCCGATTTGCAACCTGGACTGCAAATACTGTTTCTATCTCGAAAAGGAGAAGCTCTATCCGTCTCCGCGAAAGTTCGTCATGAGCGACGAAGTTCTGGAGAACTATGTCCGCCAGTACATCGCATCGCAGCCTGGTCCCGAGGTGAGCTTTGCCTGGCAGGGCGGCGAGCCGACGTTGCTGGGTGTGGGGTACTTCCGTAAGGTCGTCGAACTCCAAGCTCGCTACGCCAATGGCAAGACGATTGGCAATTCGATCCAGACGAATGGCACCTTGCTCGACGACGAGTGGTGCACATTCTTCAAGGAGAACCGGTTTCTCGTCGGTATCAGCATCGATGGACCACGGGAATTGCACGAGCGATACCGAGTCGACAAGCTGCAGCGATCGACTTTTGACAAGGTCATGGCGGGCGTGGAGATGCTCAAGCGGCACGCGGTTGAGTTCAATACGCTGACTGTCGTGCATCGCGAGAGTGCGCGTCGCCCGCTCGACCTCTACCGTTTCCTGAAGGAGATAGGCTCTACGTACATCCAGTTCATTCCCTTGGTCGAGCGCAGCACAGGTGTTGGGTTGGCCGCGCCCCCTTCTGGCGATGATGCCGCTCAGGCCCCGACAGTCACCCCGTGGAGCGTCGATGCGAGCGACTACGGAAACTTCCTGGTGAACATCTTCCACGAATGGGTTCGTCACGACGTGGGGCGGATCTTCGTCCAGGTCTTTGAAACGGCGTTGAGCAATTGGATGGGACTTGGCTCCACCCTCTGCATCTTCGCTGAAACCTGTGGGCGTGCGCTGGCGCTCGAACACAATGGCGACGTGTACGCCTGCGACCACTACGTTTACCCACGATACAAGCTTGGAAACCTGCTCGATCAGGAGATCTCGGTCCTTGCCGACTTGTCGTCGCAGCAGAGCTTTGGCGATGCCAAGCGGGACTCGTTGCCCGACTATTGCCGGCAATGCGATGTGCGCTTTGCCTGCAATGGGGAATGTCCAAGAAATCGGTTCCTGCGTACGCCGGACGGGCAGCCCGGGCTGAACTACCTATGCGCAGGCTATCGCCACTTCTTTCGCACCATCGATCCAACCATGAAAGAGCTGGCCCGCCTGCTGCGTGCCGGGCGTCCGGCAGCGGACATCATGAAGCCTCATGAGGAAGCTTCGCCCGCCAGGGTTCGCCCTCAGCTCGATTCCGCGAAGGTCGCCCGAAACGCCCCGTGTCCCTGTGGCAGCGGTATCAAATACAAGCGCTGCCACGGCAAAAGCTCTTAGGACCGCCTTCCAGCCTGTTGTCAGTCTGCCCTGGCCTCGATCACCGACACAACGGACAGCGGAACTTCATTTTCAAAAGTCATCTCGATGGTGCCGCTGGCCGCGAGATCCTTGACATGCTGGAGAAGTCGAGGGCTTGCGCTGCCTTCTTTGACGGGGAAGAACTCGACTTGTTTCCGCGCCAGCTCGGTCACACTCCGGTAATGCTTCTTTAGCTCATCTCTCGCCGCCGGCACGTTGGACCAGTGCGGAAGCAGGAGCAGCAATCGGCCGCCCTTGCGCAGGTGTGGTTTGGCCTCCGCGATGGAGCGG
>CAZTTW010000594.1:0-3741 GCA_964616265.1 uncultured Myxococcales bacterium
CCCGGCGGCGTGAACAAGAATCTCAGCATCGCCGAGCGCGACGTCTTCCTGAAGGACATCGAGCAGCAGACCACGTGGGCCAAAGCCGCGGTGAAAATTGCCAAAGACTACACGGTCGCGAACCTGGCGAAGCTTGCGCCCTTCGGTTCGTTCGAGTCGAACCACCTCTCGCTGGTGCGCGCCGACGGCGCCATGGATCTGTTCGACGGCAATCTGCGCGCCATCAACGCGCAAGGGGAAGTCATCTTCGACCAAGTCGACTACCAGCGGTATGTCGATTTCATCGCCGAGGAAGTGCGGGATTGGTCGTACATGAAATTCCCCTTTATCCGCTCGGTCGGGCCGGAAAAAGGCTGGTACCGGGTGGGGCCGCTCGCCCGGCTCAACACCGCGAGCTTCATCGACACGCCCCTTGCCGAGGCCGCCCGTCGAGAATTCCGCGCGGTCACCTCGGACAAGCCCAACAACATCACCATGGCCTACCACTGGGCGCGCATGATCGAGCTGCTGCATTCCATCGAAAAGATCCGTATGTTGCTCGACGAGCGCGACCTGCAGGGCACCGACCTCGTGACCAAAGGCGAGCGGCGCGAGGTGGGCATCGGGCTCATCGAAGCACCACGGGGGACGCTCTTCCACCATTACAAGGTCGACCAGAACGACCAGGTCGTCTCGGCGAATCTCATCGTCTCGACGACCAACAACAACGAGCCCATGAACCGCGCCGTCGCCAAGGTGGCGCGGGACCATTTGCAGGGCGTCGAAATCACCGAAGGCTTGCTCAATCACGTGGAGGTGGCCATTCGCGCCTACGACCCGTGCCTGTCCTGCGCCACACACGCGCTCGGCCAGATGCCGATGGAGATCACCCTCGTCGATGCCAACGGACACATCCTCGATCAAAAGAGCAGGGACTGAGGGACGGCGTGGAAAAGGTACTGCTCTACGGCTTCGGCAATCCGGCTCGCGGCGACGACGGGCTGGGGCCGGCGCTCGCGGCCGCCATTGATGGTCTGGCGCTACCAGGAGTCGTGGTGGACGCCAACTATCAATTGACAGTTGAAGATGCGGCGGAAATTGCGGAATATGCGGCAGTCGTGTTCGTCGATGCCGCCGCCGTGGGTCCCGCTCCGTTCTGGTTTTCCCGGATCGACGATGGCTCCATTCAATCCGCGAGTGCTCTTGGATGGTCGAGCCACAGTGTAAGTCCCACGCAGGTGGTATCCCTGGCGCGCGACTTGTTCCAAAGCCGCGTACCCGCCTACACCTTGGCTATCCGCGGCTACGTCTTTGGCGACCTCGAGGAATCGCTCTCGCCCGCGGCGCAGGCGAACCTGACCGAAGCAGTCCGTTTTGCTCGCAAGGCGCTGGTCGAGGGCGCTTTCGATTCGTATGTGCAAGAACATGGACATTCCGCTGCCGGAATACCTCCGGCGGCCTAACTGGAAGGCGTAACCATGAAAGATGGAAAACACCTCATCCTCTGTGTGGACGATGATGCCGATCTGCTCGACCTCTTGCGCATGCAGCTTGAAAAGGGCGGCTACACCGTCGAGGCCGCTTTTTCGGCCGAAGAGGGGCTGTCCAAGTTCAAGGAAGTGAAGCCAGATCTCATCATTTTGGATTTGATGATGGAGGAAATCGACGCCGGGACGAACCTGGTCAAAGATCTGAAGCTTTCCGGCAACCAGGCGCCGATCCTTCTGCTCAGCTCGATGGGCGACCAGCTGAACCTGTCCACGGGATACCGCGAGCTCGGGCTGGACGCCGTCTTTCAAAAGCCGGTCAACGCCGAGGCGCTCCTGCGCACCATCAAGGCCAAGCTCACGAAGTAACGTTGTCGTGGGGCCTGCGGGGAGGGCTCTAGGATGCAAATCAGGACCGGTCAGGACCTGATTCTTACGCACAGCCTGCTGCTCGGCGAACGTTTGCTCTTGTTCGCTCTTCGCCACTTACATTGTTGGGATTCGCGAGCTCAACGTGGGGGCTCTTACCGCCGCGGCGGCTTTCTTGGCCGTCTCCAGATCTCGAGACGGAGCCGCTGGCGACGTTGATGGCGTCCGTCGACGTGAACGCCCTGCTGCGAGATCTGGCGGACGAAAATCAGGAGGCGGCTGTTCAGCACGGTCAGCGCTTAGAGCTGCGTATACCGTCCGCCCTGGCACCCGTGCGCGCGGTCGATCGTCTGCTTCGCGAGGCCATCGCCAACTATTTGTCGAATGCGTTCAAGTACGCGGTGAACCCGGCACGGTTGTGCTCGCTGCTCGCCAAGTAGCGGGCATGGTCCGCATCGAGGTGATCGACGATGGCCCTGGAATCGACGTGGACCAACAAGGTCGCCTTTTTCGCGAGTTCAGTCGGCTAAGGAAATCCGCCTCTGGTCCAGGCGGCATCGGGCTTGGACTCTCCATCGTTCGCCGGATAACGCAAGCTCACGGCGGCCGAGCCGGCGTCGAAAGCGCGGTCGGGCAGGGGAGTGTTTTCTTTCTCGATCTACCCGCCGAATGACGGCAGCGAGAAGCGGTCTTCGGCGCACTCGCCGCACTGGTCGGGTTGCGGTATAGAGGCAGCCGAAATGTCCAGGAATTTGCTGGTCAAGACCGCTGCTGTCGCCCTCGCGCTCTCGGGCTGCGTGAGCCTCACGCCCCCGCGGTCCGATCAGATGCCCGATGGCGGCGAAAATGGAGGCGGTGGCAGCGGCGCCAAGGACGCTCACCGGCGGGCGATACGACGGTTACGGTCATCGCGAGGGGGCGACTCCTACGCGGGCGCCTGGCCGAGCATGGACGTGTCGGCGGAAGGCAACGTGATCGATTAGCCCCCGTTCAGGTCATCGCGGCGGACCGGACCCTGCGGGGCGTTCCTCCCTCGCGACTTAGGGCGATTTTTGGGGCCTCAGCGCGTTGCTCTTGGCGCGGTTGTAGCTGTGAGAAGAGAGACGACAGCGTCTCGCGTCGCTCTTTCGGCGATCAGAGTCGACCACCTCGAGAAATGTCTGGTGCGCGAGCCTGTCTTGTAACTTGCGGTAATTGCGGATGAAGTCTCCAACTACCTGAGCGCAGTTGCAACTCGTAGTCGCGCTATCGCTGCGGACGAAGCTTGACTTGAGGAGCCGGTATGTCGTAATGCTAGTCGTGATGTAATTCACAGCGTGACTTCATGCACAGCGGTGGAGGCGGACGATGAACAGGCGAAAGATTCCCGGCCGATGTGTAGAGCGGCTCTCGATCTACCGTCGTGCTCTGCTTCAAGATGGGCGGCTGCACGGCCCGAGCATCTTTTCGCATGAGCTAGCCTTTGCCTGCCGGTTGACCGCCGCTCAGGTCCGGCGCGACCTGATGCTCATCGGCTACAGCGGCAGCCCAACCACTGGCTACGAGGTGAAGCGACTGCTGTCATCGCTCGGCACTCTACTCGACCCACCGCAGATGCGGGAGGTGGCCATCCTGGGCATGGGTCATCTCGGACGATCCATTGCCGCCTATCTGGTCAATCGGTCGCCGAAGATTCGCTTGACGGCCGCGTTCGACGTCAACCCAGGCAAGATTGGCGCGACCTTCAGCGGCGTGCCTTGCTATTCCGTCGAGCGCCTGGCGGAGGTCGTCGCGGAAAAGAACATCGCCATCGGCATCGTGGCCGTGCCACCCGAGCACGCACAGGAAGCTGCCGAGCAGTTGGTCCGCGCCGGCGTGAACGGCATTCTCAATTTTGCGCCCGCCTGTTTGCACATCCCCGAAAAGA
>CAZTTW010000595.1:0-3739 GCA_964616265.1 uncultured Myxococcales bacterium
CCAGCATCAAGCAAGTGCTCGACCAGGGCGGCAAGCTGGTGCTGATGAGCCACCTGGGTCGTCCGGACGGCGCCTACGATCCGGAAGGCAGCCTGAAGCCGTGTGCGGAGCGCTTGGGTGAGCTCTTGGGCAAGCCGGTCAAGCTCGGTCCGCAAGAGGTCATCGGTCCGCAGGCCGAAGCGCTGGTGGCGGGCATGAAGGCCGGCGATGTGGCGCTGCTCGAGAACGTGCGCTTCCACGCCGGCGAGACCATGCCCGACAAGGCCAAGAAAAATCCCGACAAGAAGCTCACCGCCGAGCAGCAGGCCAAGCACGACGAGTTCGTGGCCGGCCTGGCCAAGTTGGGCGACACCTACGTGAACGATGCCTTCGGCACCTGCCACCGCAAGCACGGCAGCATGTTCGGCGTGGCCAAGGCGATTCAGCAAAAAGGCGGCGACGCCGTTGCCGGCTATCTCGTCGAAAAGGAAATCCGCTACCTGCACGAAGCCGTCTCGCAGCCCAAGCGCCCGTTCGTCGCCATCCTCGGCGGCGCGAAGGTCAGCGACAAGATCAAGCTCATCTCTGCCCTGCTCGGCAAGGTGGACAACATCCTCATCGGCGGCGCCATGGCGTACACGCTGCTCAAGGCGAAGGGTGTCGCGGTCGGCAAGAGCCGCGTGGAAGAAGATCAAGTCGAGGAGATGAAGAAGCTCCTCGGCCAGGCCGGCGGCAAGATCGTGCTGCCGTCCGACCACGCCGCCGCCGCAAGCTTCGACTTCAAGGCGCTGACCGGCGACAAGCCGACGGTCGTTGCCGATGCCAACATTCCCGACGGCCTCATGGGCATGGACATCGGCCCCAAGACCATCAAGGCGTTCAGCGACATCATCGGCAAAGCCGGCACTATCGTGTGGAACGGCCCGATGGGCGTGTTCGAAGCGGCTGACTACGCAGCCGGCACGCTGGCCGTCGCGCAAGCCATCGCAGCAGCCACCGGACGCGGCGCTGTCACCGTCATTGGCGGTGGCGACTCGGCGGCCGCCGTCGAGAAGATGGGCCTGGCCGACAAGATGACCCACGTGTCCACCGGCGGCGGCGCCAGCCTCGAATACCTCGAGGGCAAAGAAATGCCGCCCATCAAGGTGCTCGACCAGAAGTAAGCCGAAGCGCCGACAGAAAAGCCCGAGCTCGCGAATGCGCGGCCTCGGGTTTTTTCTTTTGGGCGGCTCGAGGTGAGGCGACGACGGTTACCTGTTCAAGCGCGGAGTCAGCATCCACCCCAAAATCCACGAGAAGATGCTGACCGCCAGCGCCCCGAAAACCGCCGAGCCAAACGACGCCACATGAAAGCCCGGCACTAGTGCTGCGGCGAGTGCGAACGCGACGCCGTTCACGATGAGATAGAAAAGGCCGAGCGTCAGGATCGTGATCGGCAGCGTGAGCACGACCAAGATCGGCCGCACGATGGCGTTGACGAGCCCGAGCACGAGAGCTGCGAGCGCCAGCGTGCCGAGAGAAGCGACGTGAATTCCGCCAACGATCCGCGACGCCAGTGCCAAGGCCCCAGCCGTGATCAGCCAATGAACGAGAAAGCTGCGCATGCCGAGATTCTGCCGCAGTTTGGCGGCGCGGCCACCCGGCTTACATCGCCCTGCGATTGCTCTACGATCCGGCGGTTCGCGGCGACTGCACCTTTTCGAGATAGACGAACGACAACGCCGCCGTCACGACCGAGGTCTTGAAGTCGGCGTAACCAAGCCCGCGGTAAAAGCGCAGGCTGCGAATGCTAGCGTGTCCTGTGAAGAGCTCGAAACGCCGGGCCTTCGGGAACTTGGCCTCGATCGCGGCCATCACGAGCTTCCCGACTCCCTGGCCCTGCACGCGCGGATGCACGATGACCCGTCCGATGTATGCCGTGCCGTTCACCTCGTACGCCCGCGCCGACGCCTCGATTTCGCCCCCACGCGAACCCTTGACCACGGTCTGCGTTCGAAGGTCCTGCCGCATTTCCTCCAACGTCTGCAGCAGCGGCGGAATCGCAAAATCCCCGTAGAGCTCGGCCTCACTTTGATAGGCAAGCTTTTGCAAGTCGAGGATAGCCTCGGCGTCGCCGACGCCAGCTAGCGCGAAGGAGATCGTCATGGAATCAGCTTGCAGCGATCAGACGAGCTCAGCTCCGCGTCTTCTCGGCCAGCCAGGCCAGGTTTTCCGCGAAGCGGTCGATGGTGCGCAGGCATTCCTCGTCTTCGGCGATCTTTCCCGGCAAACCGGCAAGGCCCACGTTCCAATACGTCGAGCCGGGAACAACCATGTCGTTGATGGTGAACCAGAACATGAGCTGCGCGTACGTGAAGTTATGACCGGCCCGACGAGCGACGGCGATGGGACCGCCCAGCTTACGTGAGAACAAGTGGCCGTTGGCCCGCGACACGTAGCCGGCGCGATCGAGAAGCGCCATCATCTCGGGCGTTGCCGATCCGAAGTACACCGGCGAGCCCACGACGATGATGTCGGCCTTCTGCATCGACGCGAAGATGGGATGAAAATCGTCGTCCTTGGTGTTGCACTGCTTGTCGCGGTTGCGGCTGCAAATGGCACACGCGCGGCAACCCTTGATGGTCTTGTCACGCAGGGAAATCAAGTCGCCGGTGATTCCTTTCGTCGCCAGGCCATCGAGACAGCGCTGAAGCAAGGTCTCGGTGTTGCCGCTCTTGCGGGGGCTTCCGGAAATGGCGACTGCATGCATGGGATCTCCTGTGCTGCTCAAGGTCTTGGTTGCGGGGGGAATGTATCAAGCCAGCGGGCGACTCGTCGACGAAAGGCGCGCTCGCGACGAACCAGCGGCACAAATCCCGAGCAGGGGCTCAAGCGTCTTTCAGGACAAGAACGGCACAAGCTGCGCTCGACGCCTCGGCGACGGTAAAGAAGAGTCGCGGCAGTAAAGATCGCCAGCGACACCAGCAGTGGAATGACGCCCGCCCAGCAAGCTACCGCGAGGCCAACACCCGGTACGAACCGCGCCGCGACTTTCGTTAGACGCCGCCTCAGCGAAAACGCGCCGAGGGAGGCGGCAACAAGCCACGCCACCGCCGCAAGCTCCAAAGACGGATGAACAATCGCTCCCGCAACTGCTCCCGTCATCAACCCCGCGGCGAGAAACGTGCATCCCTTGCACAGGCGCACACGCCGGCCCACGCGCAGCACTTCAGCGCGATACGGCGCGCAAAGCGGATGGTGGGCGAAACGGTGAAACGCGTGCGCCCGACGAGCGAGACGATCGATCCGCCGCGCGAGCGGCAGCGGAATGGTCGGAACGTTCACGAGGACTTCGGCGCCAGTTTGACGGCGGTGCCGTACGCAACGATCTCGTTCGTATTCTGCATCAGCTCGCCGGAATCGAAACGCATCATGAGAACGGCATCGGCGCCAAGGGCGACTGCGTGCTCTTCCAGGCGCTTCATGGCCTGCGTGCGCGCATCGTTTGCCAGCTCGGTGAGAGCCGTGATCTCACCGCCGAAGAAGGTCTGGCAGCCGGCGCACATGGTACCCACGACACTGCGCGAGCGCACCGTGATGCCCCAGCAGGAACCCAGCACCTTCTCGACAACGAATCCGGGCGGCGGATCCATCGTGGTCATCACTGGAATGCGCGGCTGCATGTTTCCTCCTTGCTCAGGAAATGAATCGCGAACCAGGCAGGCAGAGGAGAGAGTGGGAGTCGAACCCACGGTACCTTGCGGTACACATGATTTCCAAT
>CAZTTW010000596.1:0-3737 GCA_964616265.1 uncultured Myxococcales bacterium
AGGTTTTCAGCGATCTGACCGGTGAGCGCGGCGTGCTCATGGGCGCCCTGGCCGGCATCATGGACGCGCAGTACGACGTGCTCCGCGCCAACGGCCACAGCCCCAGCGAGGCCTTCAACGAGACCGTCGAGGAGCTCACGCAGAGCCTCATCCGCCTGGTCGACGAGAACGGCATGGACTGGATGTACTCGAACTGCTCGGCCACGGCTCAACGTGGTGCGCTCGATTGGCGCCCGCGTTTCAAGCAGGCCGTGATGCCGGTCTTCGAGCTGCTCTACGACCGCGTTTCGTCGGGCAAGGAATGCACCCGCGTGCTCGAATCGACGGGCGGCGCCGACTACCAGCAGCGGCTTGGCAAAGAGCTGGCCGAGCTCGGCAACAGCGAGATCTGGCGCGCCGGCAAGGCGACCCGCGCTCTCCGTCCCAAGGAGGCGGCCAAGGCCATCTCCGCCGACACCAAGGGCATCGGCGGCCGCAGCGAGAACTAGAGTAGGCTGCTGATTCATTCGAAACGCGAGCGCTTTGGCGCTCGCGTTTTTTATGGTGCGCTTACGTTCCGAGGAGTGTTTCCAAATCGACGACCGTCACGTTCGCGACGGATGCCTTGGGCTTCGATTTTAGAAACAGGCGCCGCCTGATGGTCGCGTTCTTGGGATTGGGGAAGTGGGGAATCTTCTCGAGTAGACATGCTTCGATGTTTGCTTCGACGGAGCGCACGTCGTCGAGATAGCGCAGGTACAGGGGAATGCCACCGCACACGAAGTACGCAAGAGCCTGATCGACCGGGCCATAGCCGGGGTGAAATCTCACCGCCTCGCCGAAGCTGAACGGACGCAACAGGATCTGCGCGGTTCGCCGGCCGTAAAGCGGGCTTTTTTTCGCCGAGCACCTCGCGCTCCATGAAGCCGATGAAGGAGCCGCATAAGATCACCATGACTCTTCCCGAGTCGCGCCACGAGCGATCCCATAGCTCTTGCAGGATCGACGGCAGCTCGGGGCACGAATCCACCAGCCACTGGAATTCGTCGAAGGCCAGGATCAATTTGTCCAATTTGCCCAGCTTGCCCTCGGCCTTGGCCGTCACCTGCACGAGCGCCGTTCTCCAGTCGTTCGTGGGCAGGTGGGCGAGCAACGGCTCGTCGAGCACACGGGCCGCGTCTTCGATATGCGGGATGTTCCCCGCCTATCGTCGCGCGCTCCCTCTTCGACATTCCAGGTGCAGCGGCGACGAGGTTTCGCTAGATCAAACACAAATGCTTCTTCCTAGATCCGCGCTTGCATCCAGCATCACGGCGCAGATCGGACCCACCAACACCGGAAAAACCCATCGCGCGGTCGAGCGCATGCTCACGCACGAGACCGGCATGATCGGGTTGCCGCTGCGCCTTTTGGCGAGGGAGATCTACGATCGCGTGACCGCACGGGTGGGCGAGGGCGCAGTCGCGCTCATCACCGGCGAGGAAAAGCGCATGCCGCCGCATCCGCGCTATTTTGTCTGCACCGTCGAGGCGATGCCGGCCAAACGCGACGTGGATTTCCTGGCGGTCGACGAGATTCACCTGGCGGGTCACGTCGAGCGCGGGCACGTGTTTACCGACCGCCTGTTGCATTGGCGAGGCCGACTGGAAACCTGGTTTCTTGGCGCGGACACGATTCGTCCGATTTTGGAGCGCCTGGTTCCGACGGCGACCATCGAACGCAAACCGCGCCTGTCGCAGCTGTCGTGGGGCGGGAACATGAATTTGCGGGGGCTGCCGCCGCGGAGCGCCGTCGTCGCCTTTTCCGTCGATCGTGTGTACGAGCTGGCAGAACGGTTGCGGGCACGGCGGGGTGGCGCGGCGGTCGTCATGGGCGCCCTGTCGCCCCGGGCGCGCAACGCCCAAGTCGCGCTCTACCAGTCGGGCGAGGTCGACTACATGGTGGCCACGGACGCCATCGGCATGGGCCTGAATATGGACGTGGACTGTGTGGCGTTCGCCGATTTGCGCAAGTTCGACGGCCGCAAGCTGCGCGACTTGGAAGACGCCGAGCTAGCACAAGTCGCCGGGCGCGCCGGCCGCCACCACAATAACGGCAAGTTCGTCACCCTGGCGCCCTTGCCCGAGCTGCTGCCATCCACGATTCGCGCCATCGAGGATCACCGCTTTCCGGCGCAAACGCAGGTGTTCTGGCGCAACAGCGACCTCGACTTTCAAACGCTCGATACTTTGACCGCTTCCTTGGCGCGGCGACCGCCTCACGCGTGTCTGGAATTAATAACCGATGCCGACGATACGCGGGCGCTCGCGCGCCTGTCGGACGACGCCGAGATCGTGGCCCGCTGTCGGTCGAGTAAGAACGTCGAGCTTCTGTGGCAGGTGTGCCAGATCCCCGACTTTCGTCAACTTCAGCTCGACGATCACTTCAAGCTACTGCGCGCGGTTTTCCTGCAGCTGTCCGGCCCGCGCGGGCGACTTGAAAAGGACTGGATCTCGCGCCATTTGCAGCGCCTGTCGGATCTCGTGGGTGACATCGACACGCTGCTGGCGCGCATGGCCTTCATTCGAACCTGGACGTACATCACGCACCATACCCGGTGGCTGGACGATGCTCGCAGCTGGCAAGAGCAGGCGCGGGCGCTGGAGGACAGTCTCAGCGATGCCTTGCACGCCCGCTTGGTGGCTCGCTTCGTAGATGCGGGCTCCAAGCGGGGACGCGTGCGTACGCCAGCGCGCGGAGGATTTGCCGATCAACTTCGGCACGCGGTCGTGCAAGGCAGCAGCGAAGCACTTGCGAGCACCGGCACCGAGGCGTGGCAGAAGTGGATTGACGAATTGGTCGAGGCCGGCAGCGATCGCTTCGGGCTCGGCGAGGATGGCGAGATTCTCGGCGACGGCCGAACGCTTGGTCGCATGTCGCGCGGGAACGATCGCCTGCATCCCGAAGTGACGGTGACGCTTGGCGAGCTGGGGCCGGGAGCCAAGCTGCGGCTGCAGCGCCGGATGGTGGCGTGGACCCGTGACCTGGCCGAGACCCTGCTGGCACCGCTTCGCGATCCGCATCTGGCGAAGCTCAGCCCGGCGGCCCGCGGGATTGTCTACCAGCTCGAACAAGGGCTGGGCAGCGCGCTTGCGGCCGATGCCCAGGAGCAACTCGGACGCACCGATCAGTCGGATCGCAGCCGGCTGGGGCGCGCAGGCATCAAGCTCGGCCGACGGGTTCTTTACGCTCTTCCGCTGCTAGAGCCCGAGGCCCTGTTGGTTCGCGCCGCTTTCTGTCGAGCGTATCTCGGTCGCGGCAATGGTCTCGGCATTCCCACCGCCGAGACCGCTTTCTTTCTTCCTTCTGCCGACGTCGACGACGAGACGTGCTTGGCCCTGGGCTTTCCGGTCGTCGCGGGTGTCGCCATTCGTGGCGACGAGGTCGAATTCCTCATCGCGCGCCTCGCCGCGGGCGCCCGCCCCGCCTTCATTGCAAGGCGGCTCGGTTGCGACGCCGACCTCGCAGCAGAAATCGCCCTTGCGCTTTCGAATCGAGATCGTCGTCGGCGGTAGCGTCCGTGTAGACTGCGCCACCCATGCAAGTCGAGTCGTATGACGTCGCGGACATCGTGGACGTTTTGATCATCGGCGCCGGTCCCGGCGGGCTTTCCTGCGCGCGCGCCCTGGCGGCATCCGGCAAGCGCGTGGTGGTCCTGGAAAAAAGCCAAAGCCTGGGCAAAAAAATCTGCGCAGGCGAGCTGACCGCCAAAGTGCTGC
>CAZTTW010000597.1:0-3733 GCA_964616265.1 uncultured Myxococcales bacterium
ACCGAGGGCGCCTTCCGCGACTGGGGCTACGCGCTTGCCAAGAAAGAGTACGCGTGACGTGTCGTCGGCTTGGATGACTGCGGCGGCAACCCCGCGCCCGGACAGATCCTGCTCAAGGATTCGATCGCGGACATTACGCTGCAACAAGTGCTGACCCGTCCCAGCGAGTTCGACGTCATCGCCACGTTGAATCTCAACGGCGACTACCTGTCGGACGCGCTTGCGGCCCAGGTGGGCGGCATCGGCATCGCCCCCGGCGGGAACATCAACTACCTCAGTGGCCACGCCATTTTCGAGGCCACGCACGGTACGGCACCCAAGTACGCCAATCTGGACAAGGTCAATCCTGGCTCGGTCATTCTCTCGGGCATCATGATGTTCGAGTACTTGGGCTGGACGGGCGCCGCCAACCGCATTGTCGCCGCGATGGAGAAGACCATCGCGCAGAAGACGGTGACCTACGACTTCGCCCGCCTCACCGACGGCGCGAAGGAAGTCTCGTGCTCCGAGTTCGCCACCCGCATCATCGGTAACCTTTAGGGCGCACCGGACCTACGGGATTTCGCTGGTAGCGCCGGTTTCGCCAAACCCGACGAGCTCCATGCTGGTCGGGTGGTCGATGCCGGCGCTTTTTACGAGCCCGCTGATGGGAACCAGCGGGTGCATCCACGTCGTCGAGACCGAGCGCCAGACACCCCAACTTGCGTCGGTGCGAGCTTTGAAGCAGCCGTTGAACGTTCCCGCGATGACCGGCATCGATTCCTGGGGTAGCCCCTGCCAGGATACCGCCAGCATGTTTATCGATCCCTGCCATAAGGACCGCATGAGCGACAGGGCCGCACCGTCGACTTCGGAGATCTTGCCGCTCTTGTCCTTCAGCTTGACCGCCCTAATCTCCATCGTGCCTGGATTCACGCGGTCGCCGGGAAAGACGAGGATCTTGCTGACGGTCTTTCCGTAGTAATTCTCGTTGGCCACCTCGAACCAGAACGCTCCGCCGTCTTCGCCGACGATCTTCTGCGTAACCAAGGACGGCTCGCCCTTCTCGTTCATCATCAAGTACTGAGTCCACTGGCCCGTCACGAGAGGCTTGGGCACTACCGCCGCGACCGCCGGGAAGCTCTGCCCCGTGTGCGCGAGCGCTCCGATCCGCTGATCGATGTCCTTCTTCGAAGCGCTATCGATACTGGGTCCGCAGGCCGCAAGGCCGAGGCACGCGAACACAACCAAGGTCTTGCGAAAAGCTGGAGTCGTCATGCGGCGAGATTTTGCCCATCCGCTCTGACCTGGTCCAGTACCTTGTGGGGGGACAAGCGTTTTACGCGGCCCCGCCTCTCCGATGCGTAAGCGCCTTCCCGGTAGGACGCCCGGCCGCTGCCGCCGGCCTGACGGAGTTCCATTTGCCTTGCGGAAGCGGCCGAGTGAGGGCGATGGCAAGCGCCTGAGTCATGGACTGGATCGGCTCGATCTTGATCCGCTGGCGCAAGTAGTCCGGAATTTCAGACAGCTCGGCCAAATTGCCGGCCGGCACGATGGCCACGCGCATACCAGCACGCGCCGCGGCCAGCAGTTTTTCCTTCAGCCCGCCCACCGGCAGAACGCGGCCACGCAAGGTCAGCTCGCCGGTCATGGCTACGTCGCGACGGATGGGAATGCCCGTCGCCAGAGACACCAAGACGCACGCCATGGTGATTCCCGCCGAGGGACCATCCTTGGGAACGGCACCGGCGGGGACGTGAATGTGAATTTGGCGCTCGGCGAGGAAGTCGCCCTCGATGCCGAGATTCACGGCTTGCGCGCGTGCGTACGACAGCGCGGCCTGCGCCGACTCCTTCATCACGTCACCAAGCTGCCCGGTCAGGGTCAGCGTCCCCTTCCCCGCCATCATCTGCGCCTCGACGTGCAGCACTTCACCGCCGGCCTGGGTCCAGGCAAGGCCGTTGGCAATGCCGACCTCGTCGGCGCGCTGGCGCTCGTCGGGAATGTACTTGGGCGGCCCCAAAAACTTGCCGAGCTCCTCCAGCGATAGCGGAGCGGCCTTCTTGCTCTTGCCTTTGCCCTCCGGGCCGCCCTTCTCCACGATCCGGCGGGCCACTTTGCGCGCCACCTGCGCGATTTGGCGCTCCAGCTCGCGCAGGCCCGCCTCTCGCGTGTACTCGGAAATAACCTTGCGCAAGACGGGCCGGCCAACCAGTAAGGCTTTGTCGCCAAGCCCGGCCTCTCGAATCTGCTTGGGAAGAAGGTAGCGCTCGGCAATGACCAGCTTCTCCTCTTCGCTGTAGCCTGACAAATGCAAGGTTTCCATGCGATCTCGCAGGGGCGCCGGAATCGTGTCGGCAAGATTCGCCGTGGCGATGAAGAGCACCTTGGACAAATCGAACGGCACGCCCAGGTAGTGATCGCGAAAAGCGTGGTTCTGCTCAGGATCGAGAACTTCCAGCAAGGCGGCCGACGGGTCGCCGCGGTAGTCCGATCCGAGCTTGTCGACCTCGTCGAGCATGAACACCGGATTGCGCGTCCCGGCCGTTTTCAGCCCTTGCAGAATTCGCCCCGGCAACGCGCCGACGTAGGTCCGGCGGTGGCCACGAATCTCCGCCTCATCGCGGACGCCGCCCAAGGAAATGCGGACGAACTTGCGGCCGAGAGAGCGCGCGATCGAACGACCGAGCGACGTCTTGCCCACGCCGGGCGGGCCGAGAAAACAAAGAATCGGTCCACGCCCGTCCTTGCGCAGCTTGTACACCGCCAGATAGTCCAGGATGCGGTCTTTGATGTGCTCGAGATCGTAGTGGTCCTCGTCGAGGACCTTGCGCGCGGACGCCAAATCCACCGGCGCGATGTCTGGCTCTTTCCACGGCAGCTCGACCATCAAATCGAGAAAGCTGCGTACTACCGCCGCTTCGGCGCTTTCCGCGCTCATCTGCTCGAGACGACGGAGTTGTTTGTTCGCTTCCGCGCGCGGTTCCGGGGGCAAACCAGCCGCCTCGATCTTGTTGCGCAGGTCATCGACCTCGTCGCGGAAGGAGTTGTCGTCGCCCAGCTCGTGACGAATCTGGCGCAGCTGTTCGCGCAGGTAATAGTCGCGCTGGGTCTTCGACATCTCCTCTTTGGCGCGGCTCTGGATGCGATTCTGCATCTCCAAGATGCCGACTTCGTTCTCCAGGCACTGATTGACCCTGCCGAGACGCGCGACCGGATCTTCAGTTTCCAAAATAGACTGCGCGTCCTCCAGCTTCAGCGTGAGATTCGACGCCACGAGATCGGACATGCGTCCCGGCTCGTCGACGTTTTGCAGAACCAGAGCCAGCTCGGGCTGCACGGTCCGGCCCAGCTCGGCCACCCGCTCGACATTTTGCTTCACCGTGCGCACCAGCGCCTCTACCTCGACGGAAGTCTTGATCTGCGGCTCTTCGATGACGTCGAGGCGAACCTTGTAGCTCGGCACGTCGGCCAAAAACCGCTGAATGCGCGCGCGGCAGATCCCTTGCACGAGAATCTTGATGCCACCGTCGGAAAGCTTGCGCATGCGCATGACGATGCCGACGGTGCCCGTGCGGTAGAGCGACCCGGCCTTGGGATCTTCCTCGTTCGAATCGCGCTGGGCGACGATGAAGCACATGCGATGCTCGGTGGCCAGCGCCTGATTCACGGCATCGAGCGACACCGGGCGCGACACGCGCAGTGGCGCGATCATGTACGGAAACACGACCAGATCGCGAACCGGAAGCAGAGG
>CAZTTW010000598.1:0-3726 GCA_964616265.1 uncultured Myxococcales bacterium
CCATGGACACGAAGACGGATCTCCCGTACAGGGGACAATACGTGATTCGCGCCGGCCAGCCGTACACGGTCTTCTCGCTCACGCCGTGTTTCTTCGCCACCTCGGGCACCGACGCTGCGTCGGCCTCCCGCAGGATCTTCACCATCTGCTCTTCTGTGAATCGGCTCTTTCGCATGGCTCTTCCTTGGCAGATCAGGAGCAGATCAGGAGGGTATGCTCTCACGTTTCAGCTGGTCCGAAATTCCCGGGGCAGGTCAAGCGCGTGTGGTTCGATTGGTCTGCACATGGGTCTTCGACAGCTTGGCGGAATTGCCAAGGGTGCTGGGGATACACGCGGTAGGTTGAAGCCCACGCCGCTGCCAGCCGCCTCGCGAACACCGTCCGCTACAGACAGGCGTCAGCTCGACCGAGCCAAACTCTCATGCTCCGTGCTCCCGTGATGTCCACGTAATCGGTGCGCAGCTTCGCAAGGCTCGTTTCGAGATCCCGTCGCGCACCCACCGCATCAGTGGCCGTCGTCTTGGTTGCAATGACGATCTGCGAACGAACGTCAGCCAGGGCGTTCCCGATCTTCTCTTCGCTGTCCGAATACGCTCTTGCCGTATCGAAGAAGCGAACCCCAGCCGCAAAAGCCGTGCGCAGGAGGCGGGTGGCCTCCGGCATGTTGGACCGTTGAATCGGAAGCGCGCCAAAAGCGAGTTGAGGAACGACGAGTTGGGTCCTGCCCAGAAGAACCAGATTCATTTGTGGTCGTAATCTATGACAGTTGCTCCATGTAGACCATAGGTACTGCGGGCGCGACGACATCGTGCGGGTTCCGATCTCTCCGGCAGAGTCTGGCATTCTCCGTGCATTGTCTTGACGTCGTAGCCGACCAAGGAAGGACCGCCCATGACCGCCGCCTGGAATCCCGCGCAGTACGAGAAGTTCAAATCCCAACGATCGAAACCGTTCTTCGACTTGCTCAAACTCATCCAGGACGTCGAGATTGGAAACGCCGTCGATTTGGGGTGTGGAACGGGCGAGCTCACGCGCACTCTGTTCGACCAATTCTCGATCAAGCATCTTTTCGGCCTGGATTCCTCACCCGACATGCTCGCGAGGTCCGAGGACTTCGCCACGCCAGGACTTCGCTTCGGGCTTGGCGACATCGCGGAATACCAGCCGGAAAACCCGTTGGATCTTCTCGTTTCAAACGCGGCTCTGCAGTGGCTGCCGGACCACGCATCGTTATTTCCGAAGCTGCTCGGGTTCGTGAAGCCGGGTGGACAAGCGGCGATCCAGGTGCCGTTCAACTTCGATCACCCTTCGCACTTGGTGGCCGCCAAAATCGCCCGCGACTTGTTCCCACGGGCTTTCAAGACACCCGCGCGGGAGCCGGCCACCTTGCCGGTCGAGCGATACGCGGAGATCCTGTTTGCGAACGGCTTCACCGAGCACGTCGCCCGGGTCGAGGTGTACGGGCATCCGCTGCCATCGGGGAACGACGTCGTGGAATGGACGAAGGGGACGACCTTGACGGCCTACCAGGCGCGGCTTTCCTCGGAAGAGTTTCAGCGCTTCCTCGATGAATACCGTCGTGTGCTGGTGGGCATCCTCGGCGCAGGACCGTACTTCTACCCGTTCAAGCGCATCTTGCTGTGGGGGAAGAAGTCATGAGCCGTGGACATACCAGGTCTGACTAGAAGTACGGGACGGTTCCGCTGAATGGGCGCCTTGTGCGGGCGGCATCAAAAATGTTGGACCGCTGTTGCCCAGGAAGCAGTTTCGTCGGATGGGCCGCATGGAACGAGCGCTTCCGGTGGCACAGGGGTTGCAAAGTTAGAGCAAATACTGCCGTCTAGACCGCACGCGCACCGACTAGGTTGGTTTCTTTTCGACGACTCACTCGCTGGGAGCCCTTTGTGGCAAAAAACACGACTGGTTTAGTCCTTAATGCCTTCTTCATGCGGTTCGGTCACCACCCCGCGGCTTGGCGACATCCGAGCTCGCGTGCCAACGGCCGGCCGGATCCCGGATACTGGATTGACCTGGCCAAGAAGGCGGAAGCTGCAAAATTTCACACTTTCTTCCTGGCAGATTTCATCGGGCGGTCGAACGAAGGCCTGGAACGGCAAAGCCGCATCGGTGGCAGCTTTCAGTTCGAGCCCTTTACCCTGCTATCCGCCATCGCCGCGCAGACGAAATCCATCGGCATCGTGGCCACCGTGAACACGAATTTCGAGCACCCCTATGGCGTGGCCCGCAAGTTCGCTTCGTTCGATCACCTAAGCCAAGGTCGGGCTGGCTGGAACATTGTCTCTTCCCTCTCTGAGGCGACGGCGAAGAACTTTGGGTTGGCCAACCCGCTCGGACACGGAGAGCGTTACGAGCAGGCCGAGGAGTTCGTCAACCTGGCCAAGGCGCTGTGGGACAGTTACGACGATGACGCCTTCGATCATCCGAACCGGGAAAACAATCGCTTCTTCGATCCCAGGGCGGCCCATCCGGTGCGCCACCAAGGACGCTATTTTCGCAGCGATGGGCTGCTCGACATCGCACGGCCGATCCAAGGTTACCCCGTGTTGGTGCAGGCGGGAAACTCGGACACCGGCCGCGAGTTCGCCGCCAAAATTGCCGAGATGATCTATGCCTCGGCACAGTCTTTCGAGGTCGCCAAGGCCTACTATGCGGACGTGAAGGGACGCATGGCCAAGTATGGCCGCGATCCCGATCAGTTGAAGATCACGCCCGGTCTGTCAGTGGTCGTAGCGCGCACCAACCAGGAGGCTCGCGACAAGTTCGAGCAACTTCAGTCCCGCGTCGACTTCACGGCCGCAAGCCATCTCTTCGAGTTCGACCTCTCGAAGTACGACTTGGACGGACCACTGCCAGAGCTTCCGGAAACCGCGAATGGACGCGGCCGAGTGAAACAATTGGTCGAGCTAGCACGGCGGGAGAATTTGACCATTCGCCAGCTGGTCCTGCGTTTCGGTGTCTCTCGCGGCCACGTACAGGTGATCGGTTCGGCTCGGGAAGTCGCGGACGTCATCGAGCAGTGGTTCACCGAAGGCGCCGCCGATGGTTTCAACGTGGTGCCGCCGCTCCTGCCCAGCGGATTCGACGACTTCGTCGAGCTGGTCGTGCCCGAGCTGCAACGACGCGGCCTCTTTCACACCGAGTATGCGGGAAGGACGTACCGAGAAAACCTCGGACTCGTCCGCCCCGTCAACCAACACACCTTGGCCGTGCCCAACAAGGCCACCGCCTAGCCCATTCGTCACATCGGCCCGCAAGGAGGGCTTCCATGAGCAAATCAAGCAAATCAAGCATCGACACGCTTTGGTACACCCGTTGCCCAGTCCCGACTCCGCTTGGAGTTGCTGCTCGTCTGGGCTGGATCGATTCCGAGTTCAAACCCAATGGCATCTCCATCCGGACCCTGCAGGATGAAAGCGATCCAAAGTTGCGCGAATCGCATTTCGATCATCACCTGGAAAACTCATTCCGCCAGGGCGGCAATATCCCAGCGATCTGGGCTCGGTCGCGCGGAAAAGATACGCGCGTTGTCGGGTTGACCTGGACCGACGAATCGCAACTCATCCTCACCAAGGCCAATTCGCCCATCCATGGCGTCAAGGATCTCAAAGGCAAGCGCCTAGGCGTGGCGACGCGGCCCAACGACAGCATCGATTTTTGGAAGGCCACCACGATTCGCGCGTATTTGGCCGCGCTGGCTACGCAAGG
>CAZTTW010000599.1:0-3722 GCA_964616265.1 uncultured Myxococcales bacterium
CTTCTTCGCCGGCATCGTGTTCGAGCCTGGCGCGGGCGACCGCGACGGCGACGGTTACAAGGACGACGTAGACAAGTGTCCCGATGATCCGGAAGACTTCGACGGTTTCGAAGACGAGGATGGCTGTCCCGATCCCGACAACGACCAGGACGGCCTTCCCGTCGTGCTCGACATGAGCCCCAACGAACCGGGTCCGCGCGAGAACGATGGCTGTCCCTTCCATAAGGTCAACGATCGCGACGGCGACGGAATCCCCGATGATTTGGATAAGTGCCCCGACGAGCCCGAGGACTTCGACGGCTTCGAGGACGAGGATGGTTGCCCCGATCCTGACAACGACAAGGACGGCATTCCGGACAAGATGGACTTGTGTCCGAACGATCCCGAAGACTTCGACGGCTTTGAGGACGAGGATGGCTGTCCCGATCCGGACAACGACCACGACCGTATCCTCGACGTGAACGACAAGTGCCCGAACGAGCCGGAAACCTACAACGGCTTTGAGGACGAGGACGGTTGCCCGGACAAGGGCATGGTCATCGTCAAACGCGGCAAGCTCGAGATCTTGGACAAGATCTACTTCGAGACCGACAAGGACGTCATCATGGAGAAGTCCTTCCCGCTGCTCGATGCCATCGCGGCGACCATCAAGGGCCACCCGGAGATTGCGCTGATCGAAATCCAGGGCCACGCCGACGAGCGCGGCGACGACGAGCACAATCTCGACCTTACCGATAGACGCGCACACTCAGTCATGCGCGCTCTCGAGGACCGCGGCGTCGAGCTCGGCCGGTTGAAGGCGCGTGGCTACGGCGAGACCAAGCCTGTCTGTACGCAGCACAACGAAGAGTGTTGGAGTCAGAACCGCCGCGTCGAGTTCATCATTCTCAAGCGCGTCGACGAGGCTACGTTGCAGAACGATGCCGGTCAGTAGACCGGCCCCTGGGGCAGGTCGAAGGTGCGCTTCTTCCTGCCCGGCGAAGTCCCTGGGCGCATCGGTAAGGCAGCATTCTCCCAAGAGAAAGCTCCGTGGTCGCGAAAGGGAGGGCGACCGCCAAGTTCTTCTTGACTCGCTCCCTTGGTGGGTTATTAAGAACCACCCATTTTTGATTGGGCGTGGGTTTCATTTGCCTTTGCTGCCACGCGAGAAAATTGACGACGTTCGAGAGCGATCCAACATCGTTGACGTCGTAAAGCGGTACGTGGAGCTCAAGCGAGCCGGCACCGGAAGCTGGAAAGGCCTTTGTCCATTTCACGCGGAGAAGACGCCGTCGTTCCACGTGCACGAGCAGCGGCAATTCTTTCATTGCTTCGGCTGCGGTGAGAAGGGCGACGTCTTCTCGTTTCTCGTCAAGATCGAGCAGCGTTCGTTCATCGAGGTGCTGCGCGATCTGGCTCGCCAGGCTGGCGTCGATATTCCCGAGCCGACGCTGACGCCTGCCGAACGAAAAGCCGCGGAAGAGGCGGAGTCGGATCGCGAACGCATGCTGCGCGCGGTGGAAGAAGCCACCCGTTTCTTCGAGCAGCAGCTCGCGGGTCCTGCTGGCGCCGCGGCTCGGGCTTATTTCGACAAGCGGGGTATTTCGAAGGCGACCGCCGAGCGATTTCGCGTGGGCTACGCGCCTGCCGGTTGGGATTCGCTGCAAAAGCACCTTGCCGCGCGCCAGATTTCGGGCGAGCTCGCCGAGCGCCTCGGTCTGGTGGGAGCGAACGAACGCGGTCGCTATGACTTTTTCCGTGACCGGGTGATGCTTCCGGTGCTGGATCGACAGAAGCGCCCCATCGGTTTTTCTTCGCGACTGCTCGATCCAGACGCCAAAGAGCGAAAATACGTCAATTCGCCGGACTCGCCGCTCTTTCACAAGAAGGAAAACCTTTACGGTCTGCACACCGCCGTCGATGCGATTCGCCGAAGCGGAACTGCGATTCTCGTCGAAGGCAATTTCGATGTTCTCACCTTGCACGAGGCGGGAATTGAAGAGGCGGTGGCACCGATGGGGACGGCCCTGACCGTCGAGCAAATCAAGCTTCTCGCTCGCATGGCGAAGCGGATCGTGATCGTGTTCGACGGTGATAGCGCCGGATCGCGGGCAGCGGAGAAGGCCGTCCCGTTGGCGGTCGACGCGGGCCTGTTTTTCGCCGAGGCGGACTCGGACGGCCGTGTGGCCGAGTTGCCGTCGGGGGTCGATCCTGACGAGTTCGTGCGGGCCAGCGGCGCCGAGGCATTTCGAGCGCTGGTGGCGCAGGCTCGGCCGATGCTGGATCACCTCATCCAGCGCGCCTCCGACGATGCGACGATTCCCGGCAAAGCGAACACCGCCAAACGCGTGGCCGACGTATTGGCCAAAGTTCGCAATCCTCTGGTGCGCGATTTGTACGTGCGCGACCTGGCGGCCAAGCTGTCGGTTCCGGTAAGTCAGGTGACGCGTATGGTGCGCGAGTCGACCAACCAGACGCTTCGGCACGCGGAGCCTGTGGCCGAGCCGGCTGCTGCGGAGACCGGCGCGCCCAAGCGTGTGCCGCAGTCCGATGAGCTGGATGCTCTCGTTTTGCTGGTCTCCCAGCCTCGTCTTGCCGCGACCGAAGAGGCGACCAAGATGGTCGAGCTGTTACGCGATCCCGGCATTCGCGACATCTACGCAGCGGCACTTGAAACGCTGCGGGCCGGCGGGCGTCCGGACGTTCCGTCATGGCTCGATCGGGGGCCGGCAGACATTCGCGATTACGTTAGCGCCGCGCTCATGGATGGGCGCTATGCTTCGCTGACGACCGACGAAGAATCCACGCGCACCATAGCTGCTTTGCTTTTTAAACTCGAACGCCTGCGGGTTGATGCGGAGCTGATGCTGGCCAAACGCCAGCACCGTGAGGCGCTCGAGCGCGGTGATGAAGAAGAAGCACGAGCTATCTCCATGCGGGAGATGGAATTGATAAGGACCAAGTTAGGGCTGGCAAACCAGAGCAAGGGCATGGCGATATGATCGAGGATGCCGAGGACCGTTTGAACGACGACAATCAAGACGACGACGAGCTCGAAGAGGTAAGCAAGCAGCTTGCCGCCAAGAAAGGCTCCGCCTCGAAGGAGAGCGAGCGCAAGAAGCGCGAGCTCATCACGATGGGCAAGGCCAAGGGATTTTTGACCTACGACGAGGTCAATGATCACATGCCGGAAAGTATTGTCTCGTCGGATCAGATCGACGACTGGTTGTCCACGCTCGGCGGCGAAGGTATCGAGATCGTCGATGCCTCCACGCAAGTGAAGGTCGAGGACAAGGCACCTGCCGCTGAAAGCGAGGCCGAGGAAGAAGCCGAGGCGGAGACCCCGGCGCGTCCGGCGGAAGCCGAAGAGGAAGAAGAGGACGACGGTTACTCGAAGACCAACGATCCGGTGCGCATGTACTTGCGCAAGATGGGCTCGGTGTCGCTGCTCACCCGCGAAGGCGAAGTCGAAATCGCCAAGCGGATCGAGGACGGCGAGCGGCGCGTGCTCCAGGTCGTGCTCAATTCGCCGGTGGCGATCGAGGAGATCCTCGATCTGGGCGACAAGCTTCGCAAGCAGAAGATTCGTGTCAAGGAGGTCGTCAAGGACGCCGACGAGGACGACGAGGAGTTCGACGAGGCTTTCCACGTCGAGCGGGTCTGCAAGATCATCGACAAGGTTCGCCGCATCTACAAGGATCTCGAGAAATTCGACGAGAAGACGGCCAAGCGCGGACAATCTG
>CAZTTW010000600.1:0-3704 GCA_964616265.1 uncultured Myxococcales bacterium
GATGATCTTGCCGTCCCAATAGTAGTATTGGGGCGGAACGCTGGTGTTCTCCACTCCATTGCAAGTGTCGCGCGGAAGCACGC
The DNA here is from genome assembly GCA_964616265.1 of uncultured Myxococcales bacterium. GTDB lineage: Bacteria > Myxococcota_A > Polyangia > Fen-1088 > Fen-1088 > Fen-1118. The sequence goes on from CAZTTW010000600.1 coordinate 84, forward strand.
CCGAGACGCCCCACGTTTTGGAAGTGACCGGGCAGGCAGTCGGCGTCGGCTGAAAGTAGTTGATGAAGGGCTTTGCAGCAGCAGCGCTTGACAGGCCAGTGCACACAGTGAACAGAGCTGCGGCGAGATATTGTGAGGTCTTTCGTCGTGAGGCTGCCAAAGAGTCACGACAATCAGCCGCGCTTGCGGTAGGATTACAGATCATCTCGCATTTCCCTTCTCGGACGACGTCTAGCCAGGAAAAAGAACGACAAGATACCGATGAACACGTAGCGTCTCAATGATTCGGGTTCGCAAGAGTGTTCCACGTTGCAAGAACATCCGCTTGAGGACGTAATGGCGGCAGTTCTCCCCGACGCACCACCCGCAGCAACCGTGCCATTGCTGGCCTTGCCGCCGGAGCCATCGCTTACGGCGCCAACGCTTCCGCTGCCGCCCACGCCGCCCGTCGACACACTGGCCGAACCGCCGCTGCTACCGAATGTTCCGGCACTGGAAGAACCACCGGCCGCGTTTGCAACGATTCCGCCTTGCGCCCCGGCTCCACCTCCAAGACCGCCCGCTGCTGTGCCGCCAACAGGATTGCCGCCCTGGCCTGCGACGGAGGCGCCACCAGAAACAGACGTTCCCCCCGTGCCACCACCTGCTCCGCCAGTTGATTCCGCGACGCCGCCAGCACCGCGACCACCGGCCCCGCCCGCACCGCCGGCAGCTCCGCCCGCGCCCGCGACGCCGCCAGCCCCAGCGTCAACGTTGTCGACCGGTGCGAGTAGACCGTCGTGCATCACCTGGGCGACGATCTTGTAGCCATTGTCGTTCGGGTGAACGCCGTCGGGAAAGAGCTCCGGATGGCCGGTCGTAGGTGCGTCGACGTCGATGACGGCGATCCCTTTGTCGGCGGCGACCTGCTTCAGCACAGGGAGAATCTCGTCGTGCAGGACCGTACCGCTGATTTGGTAGGTGTTGGTATAGGCATGCGGCGGCAGCGCCAGATACACCAGAGGATGGGGCGCAAGCTGCGTAAAGTGGTCCACCATCGCGGCGCAGTCTTTGCGAAACTGCTCAGCCCGCGTTGCGGTGCCAACCGTCCAGTTGTACGGTTTCGAGTCGTTGGTGCCGAGCATGATGATGACATCGACCACCGCCGACGCACCGGCGCCCGAGACGAAGCTCGTGGCCGCGGTGTATTCCGATTGCTGCTGATACGGAAGGTCGCCGACCGAAAGCATCGTCGCTCCCGAGTGCCCGAAGTTCATCACTTTCACGCTGGAACCGAACAAGGTTTGCAGCACGGCGGGATAGTTCGTGTTCGAAGAAGATGCACCGACTCCGGCGGTAATGCTGTCGCCGACGCAGGCTACGTGGGTCGGCACTCGCGAAGCGGCGTTTGCCGTGCTGGTCGCGCCCAGGAGGAACGTTGAAACCACGAAGGGTCTAACGATGCTCTTCAACTTTTTGTTCATGAATCCTTGATACGTCTGACTCCAGCGCAAAGCCATCGCTACATGATTCGACTTGCGACCTGGCGCGTGATCCAAAGGCCAGCAAGTCCGAGCAGCAGAAACAGGCCGACGCTGCTTCGTCGAGTCCCTTGCCCGAGCGTGCACGAGCACCCGGAGGTCGGATTGCTCCCGGCGGTCGACGGGTGAGTCGCCCCACCGGAATCCGAGCCACCGCGACCGCCGCTGCCGCCCGAGCCCCCGGGCCCAGCATTGCTGTTCGAGCTGCTGCCACCTGCCCCACCCGAGCTACTGCCCACAACAGCGGTCGTGCCGCCACTCCCCAACGTTGTGCTGCCGGTCGTAGCGGCCCCGCCACTCTGCCCCGCCGTCGAGGCCGACGTGCCAGAGCTGCCGCCTCGACCGTCGCCAGCACCACCCATGCCAGCAGAACCTGTGCTACCCGCAGTGTTTCCGGCTGCCCCGCCAGAAGAGGTCCCACTGCTTCCCCCAGCTCCTCCGTCGGCGCCACCGCGGCCGATCCCGCCGTCCACGCCACTGCCACCGCCGTCCCCTGCACCACCACTGCCCGTCGTGCTGGTCCACGAATTCCTCAGTTGGTCGAGCCCCGACTGGTTGGGAATGGACAGCGTGATGCTGGCGCCGCTTCCCGTCTTCGTAGTCATGCTGTACCAGTCCGCGTCTTTGAGACCAGCCCAGTAGAAACTGCCCATGGTCCAAGAGCGCAGCTGGCTGCTCATGCCTCGGATGTAGGCCTCGAAGTAGTTGGTGGGAGAGGTGCTGTAGTCGAGGGAGCCATAGCTGACCCCGTTCTTGCTACCCGGGCTCATCGGTCCGCCCCATTCCGTACAGACGGTACGGTCGGAGTAACTACCGACTTCGCCTTTGAATTGGGTCACCCACTGGGACTCGGTGGTCCAAGTGTCGGAGCCAAAGAAACTGTAGTCGTGCACCCCCAGAAGACAGCCATCCAGTGCGGCGACTGAACCGATATCGCTGACATTCTGGGCATCGCCAGTTCCGTCGAGGATGACCCTGTTCTTGGGAACAGTCGAAAACTGTGTCAACCAACTGCTGTACAGAGAAACCAAGTCGGCTTTGCTATACATGTTCGGTTCATTGAAGATCTCGAAGTAGGCATTGTCGTTGCCGCCATACTTGGTGACCACTGTCTTCCACATGCTCCAGAATGCGTTCATGTCCGAGGGTTTGTTGCTCTTGGCACTGTCCCAGTAGCACAACACGACCATACCCTTGGAAAGGACTGCATCGATCGCGCCGGTGTAGGTAGCCCAATAGCTCGAAACAGTTGCCTCGTTGATGGGCATTCGGACGGCGTTTGCCCCTACCTTTGACACAAACTGGCTCATGACCGCCTCGCCGACCGCGGAGGCCGAGCTGTACGTATCGGACGCGGAAAGGCCTGCGATATATAGGACTCCGGATTGGAAGTTATCCCTCTGGTCAGCCCAGTTGACGCCTCTGAACTGGTTCGTGGCCGCCGATGCTTCGAGTTGGCCCAAGCAGATAGAGATGATCAGTACCAAGGCGGGGAGTAGTGATGTCGATCTTCCACTCTTAGACATGTTCGATGTCCATTTCTTTGGTTGGTAGATGGTGTCCTCCAGTTAGATGAGCGTCATGGATTGGCGCCGGTCGCCCAGGTATCGGGCGCCGCCAGGCCATTCTTAGCCACTAGCGCCTGGGCTAGGGCGAGCAGAGATTTTCTCATAGCAGGGCTTCTCCGAGATGAATGATCGAGTGGTTCCCGAACGCGTAGATTAGTTCATACTGAACGAGAAACGCTCTTGCGGGGTTAACTTCCGTGCATGCCACGCCGAAGAATCCCGCAAAATACGAAGATGCCGGTATAATTCGTGTGCGAGATCTCGTTGTGCTCGATGTCGGTGTATGCAGGGTAGACTGCTCTGATTCCAACGCCTCCCTACAGAGCGACCTGCGGCTCATCCGAAGAACAGTGATGATTCCGCAACGATAAGAAACGATAAGAGGAGAGCCGAAAGGCCCGCGATACTCCGCGCCCTCTCGTTTCGGTGACGAGCTTGTGGACTCCAGCGTTCCGACTACAACCTCTAACGTAATCCCAGCGGTATGTCTTGCCTCGAGGCGCTGCCGCGCAAAGTTTTCGCAAGAAACGCGA
>CAZTTW010000601.1:0-3704 GCA_964616265.1 uncultured Myxococcales bacterium
CGACGCCTTTGCCCGCTACGAAAACGAGGTCAGCCAAGGGAAAGCCAACACGCCCGAAGCCGTGCAGGCCCGACGGGTGGCACTCAAAGGCATCGCCGCCGTCATCAACGCCACCCGAAACGCGGCCTAAACCGGTTTACGCCAGTCGAGAATTGGGGGACAAACGAAGGCGTGAACCGCTTTCGTTTGACGGAATTCTTCGCGCCGCTGCCTTTGGGCGCCGTCCTTCTCATGGTGATCAACGACCGTGTGCTCAAGTCGCGCTTTCACAATGCGGTCACAGGCAAGCTTTCCGATCTCGCCATTTGCTTCTTCCTGCCGCTGTTTTGCTCGGCGCTTCTCGGAATCGTCTGGCAAGGCCATCCCCGCATTCGACTCGTCCTCGGCGCCTTGCTTGCCGCCTTCGTCTTCACGGCCCAAGAGATCTGGACTGGTTTCCAGGTAACCTTCCTCGCACTGCTTCGGCGCATCGGAGGTCCACTCGGGTTGGGTCATTTCGGGCTGACGACGGATTGGTCCGACTTGTGGGCCTTGCTGATGGTGCCGCTCGCCATTGCCTACGGCTGGCGACGGCTCGGGCGATTGCCACCCCTTTGACCACGACATCTACGTCCCGGGCCCGTCGCGCCGAGCCCGCGTAACTGGCCGAATTACCATTGGTCCAGCTTCTGCATGAGGTGCACGCATGACAAAGCATCTCGTGAGCGGCATTGTCGTCTCCATCGCGCTGGCCACTCTTGGCTTCGGATGCTCGAATAGCGAGAGCGACAGCGTCGGCGGCAGCTCTAGCAACTACTCGGTTAGTAGCCAACCGTCCGCTCCGCCACCAAGCCTCGATCGCTTGGTGGAAGAGGGAGACATCGTCTGGCTGGACGATCCCACGCTTTACGTGCTCAACCAAACGCGCGGGCTATCCATCGTGGGGCTCGGAAATCCAGCGGCACCACTTCTGATAGGCCGGGTCCCGCTGTCGGGAACGCCGGTGGAGCTCTACCTCAAAGGCGGATACATCCTGGCGCTTAACTCTGGCACGACAAGCACGACCGGCGCTTCCGGTTCGCAGCTATCCATCATTGATGTCCGCCGTCCCGAGGCCGCCGTTCTGGTCGGCTACGTCGCGCTGTCGGGGCAGACGACCAACACCCGCCTCGTGGGCGACGTGCTCTACGTCGCCGCGGACTCGGGCGCGACCATCGAGTCCGTGAATGTGTCCGACCCGCGAACGCCACGCCTGGTGGATCGCCTCACGGTGCCGCTCGGCTCCTACGGCAGCCACGTCCTAGCCACGCCAAACACCTTCTACGTCGCAAGCGAATCGTATTCGACCGCCACGGCGATCGGCGAATGCGCTTCGAGCTACTACGACAACGACGGCTGCACGACCATCTTCGCCATCGACATCAGCTCGCCCAACGGTGCTTTGCGCATGGGCGCCAGCTACGCGATGGCCGGCTTGCTCAAGGATCGCTGGTGTCTCGATGCCTCGGACGGCGTGCTTCGCGTCTTGGTCGGGCGAAACGGCTGGTGGACGTCGACCGGAGCGATCAGCGCGACGCTGCGAACCTTCCGCTCGACCAGCGCCGATCAACTGGATCCCATCGCCTCGCTCTCGCTGGCAACCGAGCAGCTGGAAAAGGTCATGGCGGTTCGCTTCGACGGGACCCGAGCGTACGTGGTCACCTTCCACCAGACGGATCCCTTGTTCACCATCGATCTTTCCGATTCGGCACACCCACGCGTGGCCGGTCACCTGCAGACGCCTGGGTGGCTGGATTTCATCATCCCAAAGGGCGACCGCCTTCTAGCGGTCGGCCGGGTTCAGGACACACAGACGGGTGGTTGGCAGCTCCAAGCGTCGCTCTACGACGTCGGCAACGGCTCCTCGCCGACCCTGCTGTCGCGCATTCCCTTCGGCAATCGCTACGCCTCGCTACCGGACCAGTCAGACAACCTGGCCAAAGTGGTTCGAGTCATCGATGAGCTGGGCATTTTGCTCGTGCCTTACAACACCACGTCGGCTGGATACTCGCAGACCGCACCCGGTCAACTCGAAATCCTTTCCTTCACGAACGATACGCTGACTTCGCAGGGCCACCTCGCGAGCACCGAGGCCATCGTCCGCGCGGTACCGCTGCCGCCAGCACATTTTGCGGCGGTCACGGAATCGGCGGTTGGCATCGTCCAGATTTCTCCACCGACGGTGACCGGAGTAGTCGACCTGAACGGGGCCGTTGCGCCGACGTCTGGAAGCACCAGCGACGGAGGCAGCCGTGACTAAATCCGGCTTTGCGCGCCGGCTCGGCCTGGGAGCTCGCCTGCTGGCCCTCGGGGGAACCGCCTACTTTCTGATCGCAACGTCCGCCTACCAGCCGCCGCCTCCCACCACCCCACAAAACTCCGGCCAGCAAGCCTGCTACCACGCCGCGCAGACGTTGACGTTTCACGTGACAGGCACCTGCGGAGCCGAAGGCAATATCACCGTCATGTCCGACGTCGATGATTGCGCGATTGCTGTCCAAGGCGCCGGCTCGGTCGGCCTTCCCTCCGCCGGACGATTCGACGTCACGAGCGCCGGAACCGTCAGCCTGAGCGAAAGCGCTTGGAAGATTTCAGGGTACTTGCCAGAAACGACCACGACCGACACAGGCCCGTTCACGGTCGTGGGCAGCGACGCTGGCGTCGCTACGGGATCGAGCCACGACAAACTGGTGTCGAGGAGCTGCACGTACCAATGGAGCGGCGTCAGGCAGAGCTTGTCGTGCATGGACGACTACGCGGTTGGCTGTCAGGCCACCCTCGCGCCGCAATAGCGCGAGAGCCGACTCTTCCTGGCGGCGGAGCGAGGGCCTTGGCCCAAGGCGCGTCGTCGTAAAGACGCCGCGTTTCGGGCATACTCCGGCCTTCGATCACGGCAAGGCGTAGTCCATTGGTTCCCCACAGGCCCCCCAGCGAAAATCCGTCTATCTCCTCCGGTAGCGCCTCGGCAACATCCTGGGCCGATCGCGCGCGCAGCATCCTTCTCGCGCTGGCCTTGCTGGCGGGGCTCGCCGTCTTCCTGAGTGTCGTTCATCCGCACTACCCCATCCAGGAATGGCTATTTTGGCGCTACTCGGCGGCAGCGATCTTGGCCGGCGTCTGGGCTGCAAGCTGCGCCGCCGCCGGCTGCTTCGTGCTCGCCCGACTTCGCATCGGATCGACACGGGGAGCGGATCACTTGGCCCTGGCCTTTCCCATCGGTGTGCTCGTCTTTCAGCTATCGATTTTCGTGCTCGGCTTGGCCGGCCTGCTCGGGACGTTCACATTCGTCGCGCTGCCGCTGGCGTTCCTGCTCCTCGGCTTCTATCCCTTGTACCAGGCGCTGCGCGGTCTGCGCGACGCCGCCACCATTCGCTCGCTGCCCGAGCTCGCCGTCGTCGTCTTCGGTCTGGGTGGCATCGCCCTGCTCTACTTCCAGTTGCTGACGCCCGAGGCGTTCAGTTGGGATGCGCGCTGGTACCACCTGCCGCTGGCCCAGCAGTACGCGCTGCAAGGCGCGGTCAAGCCTTTCCCGGAAGGCTGGTGGCTATCGTCGTATCCCCACTCGGCGAGCCTGGTCTTTGCGTGGGCTTTCTTGCTGCCCGTGGGTCAGCTGTTCGACCGCCTGGAACTGTGCGCGCACATCGAGCTGGCGGTTTTCCTAGCCACCATTGCCAGCATCCCGACCC
>CAZTTW010000602.1:0-3701 GCA_964616265.1 uncultured Myxococcales bacterium
GCTGTACCCCACTGTTGAGCTTCGCGAAGAAGGCTTTGTCGCCGAGCGTGGCGCGGAAGCGTCGTGCGTCCTCGAAGAGGCCTTGATCCGCATAGATGGCCGGAACAGGCGCCTCGGGGTGGTGTTTCGCCACCCACGCCACGTACGCGCCCAGGATCTTCGACTCCATGTTCCGGGCCCCCAACATGTGGATCGGAAGCTGGAGCAGCTTCTTCTGGCCGATCCAGGGGTGCTTGCTGCGAAGTTGGTGTAGCTCTGGCCGGCGCCACGGGGCAGCGTGATCTGCCAGCATCAAGTCGAGAAGCGCCATGAAGTGGCTCTTGCCAGAGCCGAACGAGCCGTGCAGGTAGGCGGCCTGGCTGCGCCGGTCGCGAAGCGCGCTGTCGATGATCGAGAGCGCGTGCTCGAAGGTCTGCACGATCTTGGCCGTAATCGCGTAGTCCTTCACCGTGCGTTCAGGATCTGCGATGCCGCCCGTGAGGTCCTGGACGAAGTCGCCCTTGCGGACGGCTTCCGGCAGATCAAGGAGGTCGTGGATACGTGTCGTCATGCTTCGGCTCCAATGGCTACATATCGGGCGGGCCGTCCGCTCAACTTCTCAACCAGGCCGTCCGCTTCCAGCTTTTTGAGCGCCTTTTTGATCAGCGCCTTCTTGACGCCTACCTCAGTCGCCAGATCTACTTCGGTCGGTCCCTCGGGCAACTCGGCATCCTCGTCTTCTTCGGCATCTTCGTCGGCCTCGGGCTTCCAGGCCCGAAGCGCTGCTAGAACCTCGTTCGGGTCGACCGTAGTTCGCTTGGAGGTCGCAGGAGGAGTCCACGAACGCAGGTCGCCCACGGCAACGCCCAGGCCGTGGGCCTCGCCTGCCACGAAGTCGCGGAAGAACTCGCCCAGCTTCATGCCTCCGAACGCGGACGAAGGTTCGTTGTGCCACTGTAGAAGCCAAGGCACCCGATCGTTGATGCCAGCGAGGAGAGGCAAGAGGCGGTCCTTGGTCCATCCGTCTTCGGACTTGCGGCGCTGGTAGAGGCCAGATAGCGCCTGGGCCATCTGCAAATTGTCCCAACCCGCCCAGCCCACGATCGGTGTCGAATCGTCGTCCGTGTTGCCACCAGGAACGGTGACGAACCGCTCCTTCGGCACGTCGAGCTTGCCGCGCAGACCCCAGTAGTGGCGCAAGAAGTCCTTGGGCCCGTACTTGTAGGGCACTGGGATGGCCTTCAGGCCAAGCCGCTCAAGCTCGGGGCCCAGGATGCCTGCATCCTCCAACCGCTGTAGCCGCCAGGTCTCTTCCCAGTCGGCGCGTTTCTCCATCCCGGTCTCGGCGTAGCGATAGCCGGCGAGGAAGGGCGCACCTTCCTCGTCGACGAGATCGGAGATGAGCCGCACGAGATCGACGCCGCTCTCTTCGGTGAGCAGCTCGTGCGCCGCTTGTACGGCCGGATCGCGCCCGAGATCGAGGGTGAGCTGGCGTGCGGTGCGCAGCTCGGGCGCCGCCTGTGCGCGCTGGGCCGCCTCGATGCGCTCAAGCAGCCAGGTTCGCACTGCCTCCGTTAATGCCTTGGCGTCGTCCGGCGGGGACCACCTACGCTTGGTCTCTGGGGTTTCCAGCAAGCGGAGCTGGCGCCCCCGTTCGGGGTCGTCGAGCAGGTGAAGGCGCTGGCGATAGAGACCGGCCAGCGGCCCACCCACGTCGGTCGGCGCCGCTCGCTTGTGGACGCGGAACCACTCCGAGGAAGATATGTCCGTTCCCACCTCGCGTGCAAGGCGCACCTCAAAGGGCCGGTGATTCGGCTCGACCGGAACACGCACGGCCTCGACGGAGGGTGCAGGCACCGTGGGCAGGCCGAAGAGGCCGTAGACCCGCCAATCCACTTCCTCTTGCAGCGAAACGAGAACCGAGCGCAGGCGCGCGCGTTCGTCGATACATATGGAACGCGCCTCGCGCAGTCTCGACAGCGTCGGCGCCTCGGCGAAGATGGAGGCCACGACCTTTCCGGGAGCGATCGCGGCCATCTGCCGAACCATCTCTTCTGCGGCGACCACAAGATCGAGGAGAGTCCTGCGCAGATCGTCCAGCTTCGGCAAGGGGAGTTGCTGGAGGAGATTGCCGGCATATTCGAGGTGTCGATTCCACTGGGTGACCGACAGTCGCGCCCCATCACCGACCTGATCGCCGCCTTTCGGGAACATGACGAGGCGGCACCAGAAGCCAACGGTGGAGGAGTTCAGGTATCCAAGTAGAGCTTGGTAGTCGGGTTCGCGGCAATCCCCGACAAGAAGGGCAATGGGCGCACTACGGTCAAAGACAGGGCCACCACGGTCGAGAAGGAAGTGGTTGTGAGTAGCAACGAATGCAAATGAGATTCGGAATGGTCTCTGGTATCGCTCGGTCTGCCAACGGTACCAGCCCCAGTAGTCGTCGGCAGCGTCGGCCCGCGTAGAACCGTCAAAGTCGGTGGTCCCGCCGATGGTGGTGCGAAGTCGCCAAAAGTACTGAGCACCGGCTCCCAGCTGAGGTCGAGCCACAAGCTCGTGTGTTTCAAGATCGTAGGGTGCGACTGCAAAGCTCGAACCATCCACGCTCCAATCGCGGATCGATGTTCCTCGAACCAGCGTGCGAATAAACCTTTCCGGGACTCGCAAGCAGCGTGCACCTGCGAGGGGCATCTCGAACGCGTCTTTCATTCCGGGAAAAGACGCGAACCCGACATCATCCGTGTAAGCTGCGAGCTTCTTCGACAAGGGCCCCGAGAGCGAGAAGAACAGCGCGCGCCCCCCACCGCCGGACAGAATCCAAGGGTGTGAGGCGAGTTCACTGGCACGAATTCGCTCCACCGAAATGTGCGTACCCTCAAACCCAGCTGCATCGTGGTGTGCGACAATCTCAGACCAAACCGGGGCTTTTTGTGGTTCCGCTGGAACCTCGGTCTCTCCGCGTTTTCCAAGAACCGCAACAACGTCGGTGCCACTGCCTTTTCGATTGCGACCGAAAAGAAGCAATGTTGGGGTTCCGTGCCCAGGCAGGTAGCAGCCCGAGGTATCGATGACTTTTTTCAAATCAAGTCGCGGTAGGATCTTCTCAATCAGCACTTTGCCGAAATCGCGTTTCGTCCACGCATTACTGTTGATCATCCCTATGAAGCCACCGTCTACACCAAGGTCGAAGAAGCGCTCCGTGAATGGGGCGGCCAAGGTGTACTTCCCTGCTGCGCTCTCGTACATCTCTCGGTACTTCTTGCGCTTGGCCCTGTCCTTCTCCGTGATGTACGGTGGGTTCCCCACGACCGCGTGGTATCGCTTGGTGAGCACACGTTCGACCTCGGAGCGATTCTCCAGTCGAAACAGCCGATCGCCCCATTGCAGGTCGTCGTCCATCGACATCTGACCAACGGACAACACCCGCTGCTTGAACCGATGCAAAAGGCTGTCGGCGACCACGACGTTGGGGCGGATATCCGGCGCACGATCTAGACGCTTGATACCCACCGCGTCGAGTACCGCCAACACCATTCGGAAGCGTGCGACAGCAACCGCATAGGGGTTGATGTCGACGCCGTAGACTTGGTCCAATGCGCGTCGGGCGAGGTCCGCGGTCTGTTCCGTCGGGGCAGACGTCTGCCAGCGGCCGAGCAAGCGGTGAAACGCACCAAGCAGGAAGTGTCCCGAGCCGCAGGTTGGGTCGATCAGGCTTACCTCGG
>CAZTTW010000603.1:0-3693 GCA_964616265.1 uncultured Myxococcales bacterium
ACGTTGAACCTGAACTAGAATACTGACCCGCAGACGAGACAAGAGTTCTTGCCCTACAATCAACGCAAGCACGCCCGCTGTGTACTGAAGCAGCCCTCGCCCAAACGCGACCGCGATCAGCAACCGAGCCCAACGATACGCCACCGTCCATTGCAGAGATCCATCCGCCAGCCGCACCACGGCTTGACCAAGCTCCAGGTCGTGAACTGCGCGCCCAATCAGATGCTGCTGGGCCGTGCCCACGACGTGCGTGACGATGAACAGCCCCGAGCACAGGGTAAACAACGACGGGATCTGCCGGTAGATCGCCAAGCAGCGAAGCAGCGGATGGCGCGCAAGCCACGCGCCTCGCGTGCGCCCCGGAATATCCGGTGCACGATAGGCCGGACTAGGCCGCTGGCGATCGACCTTTTCCACCGTGTCCAGGGACAAAGCGAGTCTCCACTCCCAGTTCGGACAGTAGGGTTCGTCGGTAGTCGAGCAAGCGCGGATCGTTGCGATCCCGCGGCGCCGGAACGTCGACAGCGCCATTCACGACGAAGCGGCCGTGGCGCAGAATCAGAATGCGATCCGCGAGTCGAATGGCTTCGTCCACATCGTGGGTGACCAGCACAACCGCCGGCTGATGCACGGCACACAGCTCGGCGACCAAATCCTGCATTTGCAACTTGGTCAGCGCATCCAGGGCCGCAAACGGCTCGTCGAGAAGAAGCAGGCCGGGCTCGCGCACGAGGGCACGTGCGAGCGCCACCCGCTGGGCCTCTCCCCCCGAAAGAGTCGCTGGCCACGCGCGCGCGTGACTCGACAGACCGACTTCGCGCAGGGCGCGCTCGGCAGCGGCCACACGCTCGGGCGTACGCTGTTGTCCAATGGTGACGTTGGCGACCACGCGCATGGAGGGAACCAAGCGGGGTTCTTGGTAGACCGTGGTTCGCACCGGCGGAACCAGGACTTCACCGCCCTCAGGATCGGGCAACTCCAATCCGGCAAGTATGCGCAGCAAAGTCGTCTTGCCCGTGCCACTGGCGCCCAGCAAGGCCACGAACTCACCCCGGGCCACGTCCAGGTCCACGCCGTCGAGCACGACCTTGGTGCCGAAGCGCTTGCGCAGCCCACGTACATGGACCGCCGGCCGGCGGCCGATAGCCGAAGCATTGTCCGTCGGCGAACGCGCTAGCGAATGCTCGAGTGTCGGCGCCATGGCATGGAAACGCGTTCGAGCACGCGAATGAGACCGTCGAAAAGAAGCCCAAGGGTCGCGTAAAGGACAATACACAGGACCATGTAGTCCTGGCGGAAATACTGTTTGGCGAGCAGGACCAGGTAGCCAATGCCCCTGGTGGTGCCGACTTGCTCGGCGGCGATGAGGCCCACCACACTGATCGCCAAGCAGATGCGCAAGGCCATCAAGATGCTCGGCAAAGTGCTAGGTAATATCACCTGTGCCAAGAGGCGCCAGCCCGTCAAGCCGAAGCTACGCGCCGCCTCGACCATCTTGCGATCCACGTTGCGCACACCCAGATAAGAATACGCGTACATCGGAAAGGTCGAGGCACAGGCGATGAGCACGACTTTGAAGGTCTCATCGATGCCAAACCAGGAAATCAGAAGCGGCGCCAGAGCCAGGAAGGGCACCGCCCGTAGCATCTGCATGGTCGGATCGACGATCTCTTCGCCGATGGCGGTCAGCCCCGAGGCAACGCCCAGAACAAGGCCAACGGTAACACCCAAGCCAACCCCTGCCCCGACACGCCCAAGCGACGCCAACAAGAACGAACGTAGCTCTCCCGATTGATAAAGCTCGACCACCGCCCGAGCTACCGCGGCGGGCGACGCTAACACGGCCGGCGAAAGGCGTCCCGACGCGGTCGCCATCCACCAAGCGGCGAGTAATACGACTGGAATGCTCGCACGCACGACCAGCGACAGCCCTCGGGGACGCGTTACCGCTCCGAGAAAGCGCGGCCGCTGCAGCCCCAATACGCTGACGACGTCCGGGGAGTTATCCTCAGGCTGAGCACGCCGGCTTACGAAACCAGCGTCAGCGGCCCGGGAAATAGCGGTTTCGGACAGGACGTTCATGGCGTATAGCCCTTCCGGCGAGCCGCCTCGTCGACGTCGAAGACAATCTCGTCCACCGCGATGTCGCGATCGATCGACTTGTTGGCAAAGAAAATCTTGGCCACGTTGGCCACTCGGCCACGGTCGGCCGCGGTTGGGACATGGGGTTTGGGCAGCTCCCGCGTGTATTCCACGGCCAGCTTGAGGTCCTCGCCAGCCTGTGCGGTCGGGCCTTTGTCGGTGAAGACGTTCTGAAAAAGCTCGGGCGAGCGGTGAGCGAGATCGATCAGCTGGGAGGTGATGCGGATGAATTCCTGAAAAGCGGCGGGGTTCTTCTGCAAGATTTCCGCGTTGGCGGCTGTGACATTCACGTCGTCCGAGGTGATGTCCGCTTCAGTCAACAGAACGCGCGCTCCGTTGCGAACCGCCGTATTGTAGAAGACGCCGAAGGTCGACCACGCATCGATCTTGCCAGTGGCGAAGGCGGCAGCCGCATCCGGGGGCTGGATATTCACGCGCTCCACGGCTGAGGCCGGCACATTCGCATTGGCCAACGCCTTGAGCAGGATGTAGTCACCGTGGGCCGCAAGATTGACTGCCACGCGCTTACCCACCAGGTCGCGCACGTCTTTGATGGTACTGGTCGCCGGCACGATGATACCGGCTTGGTTCATGGCCGACGGATCCGCGCTGCTGAAGATTTTGAACTTCAGGTTGTGCGACAGCGCCCCGACGATGGGGCTGATGGCGCCACCGGACGCGTTGATGGCACCGGCATTCATGGCGTCGAAGTTTGCGCTGAATGCTTGCGCTCCTGGCACCCATTCGATCCTTGCGTTCACCTTGGCCAGCTCGCGTTCGAAAATGCCTTCGCGCCTGGCGTAGGCGAAGACCGATGTACCGCCGTTTCCTGGATCCGAGAAACGAATGACGATGGGCTCGTACTTGCTCGCCGACGCCGAGGGCAGCGAAGGCGACTTGGGCGCAGCTTTGCAAGCCGATAAGACCGCAAGCCAGGCCAGCCACCGAAGCGGTCTGGCAAACCCGGCGAGGCTCACGAACTGCCCCGGCGGCGCACCACGCGAATGGCTGCCCAGGCTAGGAACGGAAGCGCACCAAAGCCCAAGCCGAGATCGCGTCGGCTACCTACTGCGCCGATGCTGCATCCGCGGTCGTCGGTGACGAGCCCCTGCGCTCCGCCATCCACCAGCAGAATTGGCTTGGCTCCCGCGTCGGCTGCGCTGCCGTCGACGGCACGCGCACCACCGTCGAGCACAGCGAGCGCATCCCCTCCAGCGACGGCATCCACGGGCAGAGAGCTATCTAGGCCGCCGCCTGCATCAACGGCCGACGTCCCCCGCGCATCGGGCGTTGCGAGCGCGAGGTCCAGAGCGGCGTCGCTCAAAGGAGCAGCTGCATCGGAGAACGACAGAGGCGCATCCGCGCTACCGGTGCCACTAACGTCGAGCGGCTGACTGTCGTAGAGCGCATCGATCGCGACACCATCAGCGTCGACCGGACTGGCATCGACCGACGCCCGTGCAGGGTGAGAGATAGAGACGAGAGCCAGCGAGAGAACGACGAATCGGAAAGTCATGTTGGTCATCACACCTTTGGAGTTGTGATGCTTGG
>CAZTTW010000604.1:0-3693 GCA_964616265.1 uncultured Myxococcales bacterium
GTGAGCCGGCGGTCGCGCGCCGGGCGGGACTGAAAGGCGCCCGCCACCAGCGCAAGACCCGCACGGGGCGCATCCAAGCGGACGGACTCGGCAGCGTCCTCGGGCCGGTTGCCAACCACGCCGTCGCCCAGGATGAGCACTGCAACAGCGCCCGGACGCAAAACGCGCCCCATCTCGCCCAGCCACTTGCGCCGATCTTTCATCCAGCGCGCTTCCGATGAGCCCATCGCCTCGCTACGGGCGCCGACCTGCCGTCGGTCGAAATCGTCGCGCGGCATCCCCAGCCACAAGAACCGCACGTCGTGCTGATCGGCATAGTCGTAGGTCCCCGCGTAGGGCGGCGAAGACAGCACGAGATCGAAGTGGCGGTCGGACAGATGCGTGAGCTTGCGAGCATCGCCCAATTGAATCTCGGGTGCAGGCGTGTCCGCCGGCGTCTTTAGCGCCAAGGCCGCCAAGGAACCCGCCAGCTCTTCCGCGCGGCCCGCAAAGAAACGCGACGGAACACCACGACCGATGCGCTGACCAGGCTCCCCCTCGGCGGGCACTTCTGTCTGGCGCATGAACTTGACCAAGATCGATGAAAAGCAGGCGCGCAGGGCATAGCCGACCGGATCTTCGCCGGTTTTCCCGAGCAGCTCACGCAGGCCAAGCAGCTCGAGCCCCACGTGTGGCGAAAAGCGACTGGTCTCATGACGTGCCCAGGCCGGAATTTCGGGGCGGATGCGCTTGCGGGCGCGCTCGGCCGATTCTTCCGAAATCTCCCGAGCCGTCGTGACCAGACGCTCCCGAGCTTCTTCATCCAGGAGAGTCGAGCGGACTTTAGCGATAAGGATTGCCAGCGGGCTCGCGTCCACGCCAACCGCAGTTCGGCCCGCGGCCATGGATTCGACGAGAACCGTGCCGCTGCCGCAGAACGGATCCAGCACGCGCTGGCCGGGCTTGGTCAGCTCGGCGATTGCCGTGCGTGCCGTCGAGGGATGCATCCGCCCGGCATAGCTGTGAAAGCCGTGCGTAAGCGCGCGCGCCAACGCCGGATCCCCCTTGAAAAGCGCCCCTGCGAGCCGGGCCAAGTCCGGCTCGCCCCACGTTTCGACCGGTCCACCGAGAACCGAGAAGGCCTGACGCCGCCGAGGTTTCAGCGACTACTCCCCTTCCGAAGATGAGTCGGAAGCCGAGTCCGAAGCCGAGTCTGACGGCGCGGCTTCATTGCTCGGGCCCGGGCCTTCGCCCTCCCCTTCGCCTTCACCTTCTTCAACCGGCTGCGCTGGGCCGGCTCTGCCACCAAACGCAAGCTGCGCCGATGCCCAGCCTTCGAGCATTGCGCCGAAGCTCGGTACACCCATCAGAACGCGGCCATCGAGAGCCAAAGCGAAGTGACGAGAGATGTGATACGCGAAGCCTGCGCTCACGCCGGCCAATGCCATACCGATCAAACGGGTATCTGTCTTGTAGATGGTCGAGCCGGGATCGAGCACAGAATTTCCCTTGTCATCGGTGGTCGTCTTCCCGCGCAAAGGCGCGACCGGAATGCGCAAGTAACCACCGCCAGCCTCGCCGGCGAAGGAGAACTGGAAATTGCCGCTGCCGAGATCCGTCAGGAAGATCGCCCGCCCCAAGAGCGCCCAGCCGATATTTGCCGGTGCGCCAGAATACGTCGGGCCGCTGTCGCCCTGCAGCTGATCCTGCCGGATGAGCTCGATGATCCCCTGCGCCGCCAGCGCGAAGTTCTCCGACCAAAGGAAGCCGACCTCGGGCAGCAAGTGGAACATGCCGACCGGCGCCGTTACGGCGCTAACCTGGATCTTGCGCCATTCCAACTTGCCGGCCGGCGCATAGCCAAAGCCCGAGCCGAAGCCCAGGCCCACCCAGACCGCGCCCTGCCGGCGGCGGTGCAGACCGGCTTCGTAGGCTGCGTCTCGTTGTTCATCACGGATCCGTTTCATCGGGTCATCCCCGTCCCCGCCACTACCGTCGCCCGAGCCCTTCTTGCGAACCGCAATGATAGATGGGCTATCAACTTGACCGTTGCTGGCCAACTCTTTGTCGGCGCCGCTGCGCGCATCAAAATAGACCTGCAGGGTGCCCGCTTTCATCACGTGCCCCGGTAGCACGCCCACCCACCAGCCTCGGGGCGTCTTCTTCATCGGGGTGACCTGGTACGCTTCCTCGCCCGCCACACGGTAGTGCAACTGAACGACCTTCGCGTTGATTCCCGGCCTGAGTGCGCAGCGAATGGACATGTCCTTACCGGGCGGAACAACTTCCGGCACCCCGCACATGAGAGGCGCAGACATCGTGGCCGGCAAGTCCGGCTCGTCGTCCCCCTCGCCGGCCGACTCCACAGGTATCGCAGCGGCATGCGACTGCGGATGGGCGGGCGTGGTCTTCGATGGCGAAGGCTTGACTGGCGCCGAAGCTGGCGCCGTCTCGCCCTCGGCCGAGGCCAAGTCGAAGACCGCCTTCAAGTCCGGCTTCTCGATAGAAGGCGTCAGTTGAATATCCGGCCGGATCTTTTTGGCGAGCGAGAAGTTCTGCAGCGCCTGCGCCTGATCCTGAAAGCCGGTAAAGTACACGGCGCCCAAGTGCAGATACGTTCGAGCCGTCATCTTGTCGTCATCGAGCCCGGCTTGTTTGGCTTCTTTGAGGGCCTTGCTCAAGAGACTCTTGGCGGTCTCGAAGTCCTTCGCGTCGTACGAAACCAGCGCCTGCTGGTTGTACTCGACGATCTTATCGCGCGTCTTCTTGGCATCCACGGCGTTCGCCGCACGCGCAGGTGGTACGAATGCCGCGGTGGAAACACTCAACGCGAGCGCGAGAAATCGAACCGCACTGAACTTCGCGGCCGACCACCTTAGTTCCTTTGTGCCCATGGTAGCGATTCCCTTCCTATTGCTGCGTAAGCATGAACTCAACGCGACGATTGCGCTCGCGACCGGCGGCCGTCTTGTTGTTGTCAATTGGCTGATCGGGACCATACCCTTTTGCTTCCATCCGATCACTAGCGATTCCTTTGCCCACCAGGTACGCCTTCACAGAATCCGCGCGGGCCTGCGACAGTCGCAAATTATAGGCGCGGCCGCCGCGAATGTCCGTGTGGCCCTCGATACGAACGTGCATGCTCGGCCGCGAGCTTAGCGCTGCCGCCACCTCGTCGAGCAAGCCGAAGCTCTTCGTCATGATGACTGCCTTGGCCGTCTGAAAGAAAATCGCTTGCTTGAGCTCGATCTTCTCTTGCGTGACGTTGATGAGCTGGAACTTGGGCGGACATCCGTCGTTCGACGCCGGGCCGGGCTCGTTTGGACACTTGTCGCTCGCATCGAGCACGCCATCTTTGTCGTTGTCCGGATCGGGGCAGCCATCATCGTCCTCGAAACCGTCCACGTCTTCGGGCTCGTTCGGGCACTTATCGGCAGTGTCGGGAATCCCGTCCTGGTCGTTGTCTGGATCGGGGCAGCCGTCGTCGTCCTGAAAACCGTCCACGTCTTCGGGCTCGTCCGGGCATTTGTCGCGAACGTCGGGAATGCCGTCGCCGTCGCGATCGGCCAGGGGATCAGGAGCCGGCTCCTTGCGCCGTAGCGGCTGCGGTTTGGGCTTGGGACACGTCCGCTCGTCGGACGACAAGCGCAACGCCTCCCTGGTCGCCGCCTGCGCGGTTTCCAGGTGGTCCTTCGCCACGAAATACTCGCCCTT
>CAZTTW010000605.1:0-3692 GCA_964616265.1 uncultured Myxococcales bacterium
TCAACGTCACCGACTTCGGCACCACCGACGATGGATCGCTGTTCTTCGTGATGGAATACATCGAAGGCATCGAGCTTGGACTGCTCATTCATCGCGAAGGCGCCATTCCGCCGGTACGTGCTCTACGCATCGCAGAGCAAATGTGTGAGGCGCTGCAAGCCGCACACAACGTAGGCGTCATCCACCGTGACCTCAAGCCCGAGAACATCCTGCTCGTGGTTCCCGGCAAAGATAACCGCACGTCGTCCGCGCAATCGAATCCTGCGATGGAGGCCCGCGGGCCCATCGACTTCGTAAAGGTGCTCGACTTCGGCATCGCCAAGAGCGCCGAAATCGACGAGGGCTCGTCGCGCAGAGGCAAACGCCTGACCCGTCCAGGCGTCGCGATGGGCACGCCCGAGTACATGGCGCCCGAGCAAGCGGCAGGTCACCCCGCCGACCCACGTTCCGATATCTACGCCGTGGGCTCGATCATCTACGAGATGTTGTGCGGCATCCCGCCCTACGAGGGCGACAACGTCATGGAAGTGCTGCACAAGAAGGCCAACGAGTCGCCGCAGTCGCTCGCGGCCTTGCGGCCCGAGCTTTCCCGCGCCGTGGTGGCGCTCGTCGAACGGGCGATGGCGCGTTCGGCGGACGATCGGCCGCGCAGCATGGCCGACTTGGCGTACGAGATTCACCTGCTCGAAACCGCGCTTACCACGACGCCGCCGCCGCAACTTCTACGCACGCCGGGACCGTCCTCGCGCGACGACCCCCAGGGCGCCTACCAGGGGGTCTTCGGCGAGGCGTCGGAGACGCGGGTGGTGCGCCCGTTCGCGACTCGCCGACGCTATTACATCGCTGGTGCGGCGGTCACCGCCTTGCTGGCATCGTTCGGCATGGTTCGCCTGGTGCAGGTGCTGCGCGAACGTTCGTCGTCAGGCGGCGCCGTGCCGGTTGCGGTGTCACCGACGGCTGCGGCTCCGCTCCCCCGGCCGCTGCTGGCGCCGCCAGCGATGGACGCAGGCATCGATACAGCAGCCGTCGCCGTGCAACCTTCCGTGCCCAGCGAGCCTGCCGAAATAGATCGCTCTTCCGAGCCCGCCGCGAGCGGAACGCCCGAGCCGGCCAAGCGCGAGCTCGCGCACGGGCGGCCCGCGGTCGCGGCAGCGAAGGCCAACGAGGAAGTGGTGCGCGAAGCGCAGCAGCTTCTCCACGCGCAACGCTACGACGATGCACGCGTGGCCTTCCGTAAGCTGCTTGCCGCCAAACAGACCAAGGGACTCGCCGCCGCAGGCCTGGCCAAGATCGCGTTCCAAGAAAAGAACTACAAAGAAGCCGTCGATCGCGCCCGCGAGAGCGCCCGTACCGGCGGTGGCGCCGAGGCCCGCGTGTTGCTGGGCGACGCCTACTTCAAGCTGGAGAAATACGACGAGGCCAGGCACGCCTACAGCGAGGCGCTCAAGCTCGACCCCAACAACCGCGCCGCCGGGCAAGGATTGCGGCTCGTCGAAGGACGCTAGCCCGCATTCTTCACGACTATCGGAACACCGACGAGCTTCACCAAAACAGTCTGCGTTTGCCTCTTTGGCAGCGGCGGGCTAGCAGGATTTGTAATGGAAACCCTGAGAGGGTTTCCAAACCTTCCCGCGGATGGTCCGCGCCGAGCAAAGCTCGGCGGCTCCCCACACGGTTGCCGAGCCCGCGCGAGATTCAACTTGGTGCGGCTCATGAATAGTGCGGGCTAACGCCCGCTCGGCAGCACTGATAGACTAGCTGCCCTACGGCGATGGCGATCGGCTTTCCCCGACAGTTCGGTAAGTACGTTTTGCTCAAGCCCTTGGCCAAGGGTGGGATGGGCGAAATCTACGTGGCAGCTCTGGGACAGCTCGACGGTTTCGACAAGCTGTGCGTGATCAAGAAGGTCATCCCCGAGAAAGCCGATGCGGGCAAGGCCCAGCGCTTTCTCGACGAGGCCAAGGTCGTTCTGCGGCTCACGCACTCGGGCCTGGTCAACACTTTCGATAGCGGGCAAGTCGACCACGAATTTTACATCGCGATGGAGATGGTCGAAGGCAAAGACCTGCGCGAGGTGTGGAACCGCTGCGTGCGCGTCCGCCACCGTATTCCAATCGAAGTTGCGCTGCAGGTGGCGCGTGAAGTGGCGCGCGCGCTTTCCTACGTGCACACCTACGGCGATCTCCACCTCGTCCATCGCGACGTGGCGCCGCCCAACATCATGCTGGCCTACAACGGCGACGTGAAGCTGACTGATTTTGGCCTGGCTCGCAGCGCGCTCAAACAGGAACATACCCAGCCCGGCGTGGTCTTCGGTCGCGCGGCCTACTTGGCGCCCGAACAAGCGCGCGGCGAGGTGGCGGATCCCTGCACCGACGTCTATTCGTTGGCCGTGGTGCTGTGGGAGCTCTTGACCGGCCACCAGTATTTGCAGATTTCCGGCTTGGATCCGGCGGCAGCGCTTTCCATGGTTCGGCATCCGAAGCCCGTGCCGCCTTCGACGCGTGCGCCGTGGGTGACGCCGGCACTCGATCGGGTGCTCATGCAAGCGCTCGCTCCCGATCGCACGAAGCGTTTCGTCACCGCCGAGGAATTTCGTCTCGCACTCTCCGAAGCCATCGCCGAGGCAGCGCCGCGAACCGATGCCGCGCGCGTTTCCGAGCTGATGCACGCTATCTACGCCAAAGCCATCGCCGAGGAAGCTGCCGAGCGCGAGCGTTTCATGAAGGAGGTTCTGCCCACGTTTCGGGCTTCGACGACGCCAGTACCCGTCGACGAGAGCGGCCAACGATCGACCGATACGGCCAAGCCGCCTGAGATTCCTCCGCAGCGGGCGGCCGCCGCGCAGGCGCGCAAGCTGGCCAAACGCGAAGCTGCCATGCAGGTGCTGGCAGAGCTTGAGCGCGAAGATGCCGCGGCCGAGTCGAGCAAGTAGGACGAGCCAGTGACCGCCGACGCGAGCAAGCAGCTTCCGCGCATTGCGGTGGTGACCGTCCTTTTCCGCTGCGAAAAATTCATGCCTGGGCTCATCGAAAGCGTGGCCGCCGTCGACTATCCGCGCGAGCTATTCACCTTTCATCTCGTCGACAACGGAGCCGGTGACGGATCGCTCGCGGCCGCGAAGCGCGCGATCGAGCAATTCGCGAATCGGCTACCCGCCGTCGTCATTCATGAGCCGAAGGCAAACGTTGGCTTTGCCGTGGGCAACAACATCGCCCTGCGCGCGGCGCTCGACGCGGGTGCGGATTACTGCTTCCTGCTCAATCCCGATGCCACCTTCGAGCCCGCTGCACTCCGCGAGGCCGTTCGTGCCGCCACCCGCGCGCCAGGCGTCGGCTCGGTTCAGTCGCTGCTCGTGCTTGGCGACAAGCCCGACCTCGTGAACAGCAGCGGCAACTGCATTCACTATCTCGGCTTCGGCTACGTGGGCGGCTACCTACGCCCGCGCGCCGAGGTGCCGCCTGCCGTTTCCGACATCGCCTTCTCGTCGGGCGCGTGCCTGCTCGTCGCGGCAGAGGTTCTGCGCAAGGTGGGCCTTCTCGACGAAACGCTCTGGCTCTACCACGAGGATCTCGACCTCGGCTGGCGCATTCGCTTGGCCGGCTATCGCAACGTCGTCGCGCCGTCCAGCGTGTGCCGCCACTTCTACGAATTCTCGCGTGCTTCGTCCAAGTGGTACTGGATGGAACGCA
>CAZTTW010000606.1:0-3690 GCA_964616265.1 uncultured Myxococcales bacterium
CCGGCGGATGCCCTCGTCGGCGAGGAGGGCGCCGGGGTCGCCGGCGCCAGCGGCACCCGCCGTGCCACCGAAACTCTCATCACTTCCCCCGAGTCCCGAGCGTCCTCCCGTTGGGTTTCCGCCGTTGCTCGAGGATGAGTCCGTTCTCTGACCAGAGCTTGACGGCTGGGTGCTGCACGAACAAGCGAAGAGCGCGAGTCCGGTCAGCAGCAGATCCAGTCTAGACATGCCGGTCGACTACTGCGTAACCGGAGCAAGTACCCCGTTGACGTCGTCGTGGAGTTTGGTCGTATCGAGCCCGTCGAGGACGATGACGTGATGGATCGAGGACACCAGGCTGGCGGTCTGTTTCCATTTCCATACCAGCAATCCGGTTGGGTCGTATTCCAAGAGCTGAATGCCCGTGCCGCCATTGGTGCCGCCATGGCCCTCCCAGTTCGCGACGACGAAGTGACCGTTGGGTAGAATTTGGTAGCCGGCGTAGAAGTTCGGGACGATGGTCGCAGCATCGGGCTGCGCTTTGCCGCCGATGGTCTGTTTCACCGTTTTGGCCACAGGATCGACGATCAGAATCGAGGCCGAATAGCCGGAGGTTACTGCGATGGTCTTGTCCGGCAGGCTCAGGCCTTGATACATGTAGTTCGGATCATGGCCCGCCGCGGGCGTGAAGCTCATCTCCCAGAGTGCCTGTTTGTTCCAGTTCACTTCGGCGAGTTGGTTCCCCACTCCGATCAAGAACGTACCCTGGGGCGTGCGCCGAAGAATGCGAAACTGACTGTAGTTCGTGAAGGTAACTTTGTGCCCCGTGACGGGCGCGTCGAGGCTGTCCAGCTCCTGCAAGGTGACTCCGCCGTTGGAGTTCGAGCCGAGGACGGTATTTCCGCTCGGCAAACGGCGCAGACTCTCGACACCGTCGAAGGCGCTGACTTCCTTTTTGATGTCGCCGGTATTGATGTCGAGCTCGACGTAGCCTTTTGCAACCGACACCGCGACCCGATCGCCGCCCACGAGCTGAATATCCCGCATGCTGTCGCCATATTTGGTCTGGTCGCTCAGCTGCCTGCTCCAGATCGCGCTGCCGGCGCTCTCCAAGTCCACCAGTAGAACGCGCCGGTTGCCCTCGTCGGCCAAAAGGACACGGCGGGGATGGCCGACCGCGCTGGCATCCTCTGCTGAGACGTCCTTTCCGGACGCTCCTCCCGCATCGCTGCCAGAGCTGCCGCCTGCGCCGCCGAGAGCAGTGTCGGAAGCATCGGCTTGCGGTTGCGTGGAATTTCCGCCTTGACCGCCGCCGCCGCCGGCGCCCCCCAGTCCCGTTCCTGTGGAGGTGACGCCACCTTGGCCGGACACGCCGCCACTGCCGCCGGAGCGTCCACCCGAGGTCGTGGTCTGTCCGCCAGCGCCGCCGCTGTTTCCTGCGGAAGCCGCGGTTTGTCCGCCTTGGCCGCTCTTACCGCCCGCGCCGCCCTGCTGCTGTCCACCGCTGCCGCCGGTGCTGCTGGTGGTTGAATTGGTAGAGCTACATCCAACGGACAGGAAAACTATTGCGGTCGCGACACAATGGAACATCCTGGACTTCATCAACGCACCTTCGCAAATGGGAAGTCCAGGGTATCACGGGCCGGCGAAAAAACGCGAGGGCCACGGCCTACATAATAGGTATTGTCGGTCTATTTGTCCTATTTGCTTTCCAGTCTTCCGATCAATCGCAGCAGCCCATCCAAAATCGTGTACGGATGCGGCGGACACCCTGGAATGTACAGATCGACTGGCACCACACTGTCCGCGCCGTTGTGAACTTCCGCATGATCGACAAAGGGGCCTCCCGAAATCGCGCACGCACCGACGGCGATGACGATGCGCGGAGGAGTGAGCGCGTCATACGTTTTCTTGAGGGCGATGCGCATGTTCTCGCTCGCAGGACCCGTGACAATCAGGCCGTCGGCGTGGCGGGGCGATGCCACGACTTGAATGCCGAAGCGGCCGAGGTCGAAGACGAGCGTGCCGAGCACGTTGATATCGGCCTCGCAGGCGTTGCAACCGCCGGCGCTCACTTGACGCAGTTTCAAGGAGCGGCCGAACAGCTTGAGCAATCGTTGTTCGAGCGAGTGGGCGAGCAGCGCGGGACCGCCCGAGACGCGCAAGGCCTCGCGCGTATTGGCTGACAGTCGATAGTCGGATGCACAGTCAATCGCCTTGGTGGGACAGGCATTGGTGCAGTCAGTGCAGAACAGGCAACGGCCAAGATCGATGGTAGGCGCCGCCTTTTCGCCGATGGTGATAGCGTCGGTCGGACAAGCATCGGCGCAGGCGCGGCAGCCGTTTGTTTCCGCCACGCACTTCGCGCGATCGACGATGGGCATGCCGCGGAAGCGGTCGGAAAGGACCGGCGCTTCTTTGGGAAAGGCCGACGTGCGGTGGCCTTGGCGCCAGCGTTCGGCAAGAATCTTCAGCATGAAACGTTCCTCATAAATCGTGGCCGCAGTAGGAAAGGTTGAAGCTCTTGTTGCAGATGGGGAAGTCGGAGATCTGCTGGTCGCGCAGGGCCATCGCGAGTCCCGTCCAATTGTGGAACGACGGATCCACCACCTTGTAACTGGCGAAACGGCCCTGACCATCGGTCTCGGCCACGTGGCAGATTTCACCGCGCCAGCCTTCGACCAGCGACACGCAGAACGAGTCGGGCTTCGCTGGCGCGCAGGTGGCGCGCGGGACGCCGCCCGGAAGCTGTCGCAGCTGCGCGCGCAGGAACACGACCGAGCGCTCGATTTCCAGCCAGCGCAGGAAAGCGCGCGCAAAGACGTCGCCGGTGTGAAAGGTCGAGATGGGAATGTGAACGAATTGGAAGATGCCGAACGGATGGTGCGTGCGAACGTCGCGCCGCAAGCCCGAGGCGCGCGCCGCCGGACCCACCATGCCCAGCTCTGCGGCGGTTTCCTTGCTGACCCGGCCGACATCTTCGAAACGCGCTTGTACCGACCCGGTCTGCCAGAGCAACTTGGCGGCGCCCTCGACGCCTTTGAAAGCGTCTTCCAGCCGCGCGCTGATTTTGGCTGCGCGCTCGGCATCCATGTCGAAGTCGACCCCGCCGGGGCGGACGATGCCGCGACCGAAACGGTTGCCGCACAGGAGAGCCGTGATGTTGAGGAAGTCGCCGCGCAGGCGTCCGCAGAAGGAAGCCGTCGGCAGGTAGCCGATATCGCCGGCCAGAGCGCCCAGATCGCCGGTGTGATTTGCCAGGCGTTCCAGCTCCAGCGCGATGGCGCGCACGGCTTGCGCGCGTGCGGATGGCCTACAACCGGCGAGCGCTTCGATGGCTTGGCAGTACGCCGTCGAGTGACCGATTGTCGTATCACCGGCGAGCGTCTCCATGGAATGGATAGTTCGCTTGTTCGGACCACCGGCGAGCGTCTTCTCGATTCCGCGGTGCTGATAGCCGAGCGAAATTTCCAGATGGAAAACGTGCTCGCCGTGGCACTGAAATCGGAAGTGGCCCGGCTCGATGACACCGGCGTGGACAGGTCCGACCGATACTTCGTGGATTTCCTCACCTTCTACGCGATAGAAATTGGTCACGCCAATGGTGGGCGATTGGTCGGCAGGGCCGCCCCAGACATCGTGACCTGCTTGCCCATCTTGCCCATCTTGACCTGCTTGACCCGACCGATAGCTCTTGTGAAAGCGCACCGG
>CAZTTW010000607.1:0-3677 GCA_964616265.1 uncultured Myxococcales bacterium
ATCATCGCCATGATGCAAAAGATGGTGGCCGACATGGAGGCCCAGCAAAAGGCGATGAAGTAAGCGTCGATTTAGTCCCGGCCTCACTCTCCCCCGGGCAGCGGGCCGGGATCTCGCACTTGGCGCGGCCCGCGGTGCTGCGCTCCTTGACGCACAGGACGCCGCGTGGTCCGATCCTTCGGTCCGATGGCCGATCCGCCCGTGCAGCTCGACAACACCGTGGAGGTGGAAACGCCCGAGCACGTGCGCTTTCGCTTCCACGCCGCGGGCCCCACGCGCCGTGCACTGGCCTACCTGCTCGACCTCGTTGTGCGTGCGGGTATCTTGCTCGTCGTCGAGATTGTGCTGGCCTTGGCGACCGGCCACCATCTGACGTCGGGTCGGGCGGTGATGAGTGGCGGCACCTTGCTCGCCTTGTTCATCTTGGAATGGGTGTACTACGTCGCCTTCGAAGCCGCGTGGAATGGGACTTCGCCGGGCAAGCGGGCGCTGCACCTGCGCGTGGTGAAAGCGGGCGGTTATCCGCTTTCCTTCATGGATGCGGTCTTGCGCAATCTCCTGCGCACGGCCGACTTTTTACCTGTTGGCTACCTGCTGGGCCTGCTTGCTATGTCGTGGGATGGCCGGTTCGCACGCCTCGGCGATCGGGCGGCCGGCACCATGGTCGTGATCGAGGATCCCATCCGTGTGGCGCCGGCCATCGCGTTGGATCCGCCGGCCAGCCCCGCCGAGCTGGCGGCTCTTCCCCCCAAAGTAATATTACCTCTGGCCGAGCGGGAAGCCATCGAGCTGCTGCTGCGTCGCCGTGACTTGTCGCCCGCCCGGCGCGTGGAGTTGGCGGAAGTCATGGCGCCGCTGGTGGAAAAGCGACTGAGCACGAAGTTTGGCGACCCGGTTCGCTTCCTCGCCCTCGTTTACTACGTGGCGGTGGGCGGAACCGCAAAGCCCGAGGCAGGCAAGGGGTCGGCATGAATCGCACGCAGGACGACTTCATCGCTGCGCGCAAGCCGGCCTGGGACGAGCTGGACTCGCTCCTGGCGAAGAAGCATCTTTTGCACAAGCTGCCACCGGTGTCGATTTCGCGGGCCGCGGGCCTCTATCGCGAGCTGTGCTCGGATCTCATGCGGGCGCGCGCTGCCGGCTACACCGCCGAAGTGATCGACCTGCTCGATTCGCTCGCGGCCCGCACGTCGTCGGCGATGTACAGCGCGCCGCCCTATCGCTGGGCCGGATTGCGCGAGCTCGTGACCAGCGGTTTTCCGACGAGCGTGCGACGGAATGCTCGCTTTATGGCTCTGGCCGTGGTGCTCTTCCTTCTGCCGGGAGTGCTCGGCTTCTTCGGGGCACTGCGCTCGCGCGGTTTTGCCGTGCAGGTGATGTCCGAGGAGATGGTCACGCAAATGGAGAAGTCCTACGCCGATCTCGGCCATGGGCGCGGCGAAGGCGGCGACAGCATGATGGCAAGCTTCTACGTCTACAACAACGTGGGCATCGCCTTTCGCTGCTTCGCCACCGGTATCTTGTTCGGCCTCGGCAGCGTGTTCTTCCTGATCTACAACGGCCTTACCATCGGCGTGGTCGCCGGTGCCGTCACCGCCGCGGGACACGGCAAGAACTTGTTCACCTTCATCATGGGGCACGGCGCCTTCGAGCTGACCGCCATCGTGATTTCCGGCGCGGCGGGTATGGCCATGGGCTACGCACTCGTGCGCAGCGGTCAGCGCACGCGCTGGGCGTCGCTGCGCGCCGAGGCTCCCGATCTGTTTCGCATGATCATGGGCGCGGCGCTGATGCTGCTCATCGCAGCGTTCATCGAGGGGTTCTGGTCGCCCTCCACCATCCCGTCGCCCGTGAAGTGGGGCGTGGCGGCGCTGCTGCACGTACTGGTGCTCACCTACTTGCTCTTCGCCGGACGCAAACACCGCGGGAGCAATCCGTGAATCTGCTCGAAGCTCGGGTCGCCTTGCGTCCGCGCTCGATGTCGGACGTGCTCGATCTGGCCGGTCCTTTTTGCATGGGCAACCGCCGCCTCATGGGCCGGCTCGTGCTCGTGCACGCGACCGTGGGAGCAGGACTCGTCGCGCTTTGCCGATCGAAGCTCGAATGGTCGTGGTCGTCGGTGTGGCTGCTCGTGGCGGCGTATCTGCTACTCACGAATGGAATCTACACTCTGGCGGCCGGCGAGCTGCTCTTTCGTCGCCCGGACGAGATTCGCGTGCGAGCCCTGCTGATTCGATTTGCGCGTCGATTTCCTCACTACGCGGTCGCGCGGATCCTGCACCTGATCGAGCTCACGCTTTGCGCGACGATCGTTGTTCCGCTGCCGATCTTCGCGGCGCGCTGGTTTTTCTTTGGTGAGGCGCTCCTGCTCGAGTCCGCCACACCTTTTGCCAGTCTTGGTCGCAGCAGCCGGCTGGTCCTCTTTCGAAGCGGCCCCTGCTTTGGCCTGGCCCTCGCGAGTCTTTGCGCACCTTTCCTTTTCGCCGTCGCGGCCGACATCATCGGCAACGCGATCGTGCACCTGCTTCTGCAGATGGGACAGCCGCTCGGATCGCTGTTCGACAATGGCGGCTCTGGATTTGCCGTCGTAGGCGCCTTGCTCTCCGCGCCGTTTGTGGCCAGTGCCAGCTTTCTTGGCTACATCGACATGCGCACCCGCAAGGAAGGCTGGGACATTCAGCTGCGCTTCATGGCCCTCGCCGACGACAATGCCAAAGAACGCAAAGAACGCAAAGAACGGATGACAGCGTCGTGAAAGCCAGGCTCGTCGCTGTCATGGCGCTGCTTGGGACGCCGACGTTGGTTTTTGCCGCCGATACTTCGCCCAAGCCCCTGCCCGAGCCGCGCGAAGCTGTTCAGTCGATTTTTTCCTCTCACCAGTATCCGTTTTGCCACGAGCCCGCGTACCCGCTCACGTCGGGCGAAAAGACATGGTGCGATCTCGGTACCGCCGACAATGCCAAGGCTTGCCCGAAGCTGCGCGCTGCTTGCCAGAACGAAGCGGGCGCCAAGCAGATCGAATTGCCCGAGCCTTTCTCGTTCACGCTGCCCGATCTCGGACTGCCGGTGCGTCTGCTGCTTTGGACGCTGCTGGGGCTTGGCATCGTCTTTCTCGTCTTTGCCCTGGTTCGCCATTTCCTCGACCATAAAACCAAGGACGAGGTGATCAAGACTGGGGCGTCCGATTCGACCGAGGACGAGCGCGCGGCTGCGCTCGCCCGCCAAGTGGAAACCGACGTGCAGCGCTTGCTCGAACGTGCGCGCGCTGCTGCAATGGCCGGAGATTTTCGTCCGGCAGTGAGCGACGCGTACGCGGCGCTCTTGCGTCGTTTGGAAGGCGCGGGCGTGGTTCGCATCGAGCCCGATCAAACGAATGGCGATTATCTGCGCAAGGTGAAGCAGGGCAGGCCGGCCATCGCGCCCGGCATGGCCGAGGTGGTAGGCGCCGTCGAGAGCGCCCAGTTTGGCGAGCACCCGGTGACGCGCGAAAGTTTCGAGAGCGTCTTCGCGCGCGTGACGGGCCTTCTCGCCGAGCGCATCGGACTCTTGTTGCTGGTTGGACTGTCGCTGTTCGGCGTCTCCTGCGGCCAGCCACGCGACGATTGGGACCATTCCCCGTCGGGACGCGCTGGCGTGATCGACTACCTGGGCAAGCGCGGGTTCAAGGTCCACGAGCG
>CAZTTW010000608.1:0-3672 GCA_964616265.1 uncultured Myxococcales bacterium
TCCGCGCTGGGGGCCGACGAACTACCGTGGGGGTGCCTGACGTGAGCAGAGAGATTGGGAGTGTGATTTGACATGATTCGTCTCCTTCTGTTGACCGATTGCGGTTGCTAGGGTTCTGGATATCTCAAGATACCCACAGCACCTTTCGTGCCACGGTTGGCAGATGTTGTGGGGATGTGAACAATTCGGTACACTTGGCTGGCGACACGGTACCCTTTCACTCGTATCCCATCATGATGATGGCCCAGCCGTCCTAACGCTTGCCCTTGATTTCAACGTCGCTCCATTGGACTCCAACCTCCCAGAAAGTTGTGGCGGGTTGGCCATTCCTGTGGTGATGGTCCCTGCTTTGCTTCCTCGTGGGCCTACATGTCAATTCAATTGATTCTGACCGCACTCGAAATCATCTGGGTCGAACCGAGGAAACCATGCCGTTCCCGTTGACAGCCTCCGAGCGCGATGTGGCGGAAACTGAGCTACGCGCCTCTGAAACACGCTATCGCCGTCTGTTTGAATCGGCCAAAGATGGCATCTTGATTCTCGATGCCGCGACAGGACAGGTGGTTGATGCCAATCCCTTTCTGATTTCCTTGCTTGGCTATACCCATGCAGACTTCCTTGGGAAGAACGTGTGGGACTTGGGCCCGTTCAAAGACATCGCCGTCTCGAAAGACACTTTCAAGCAACTACAAGACACGGAATATGTTCGCTACGAAGACCTTCCACTCCAGACCCAAGACGGTCGGCTGATCAACGTCGAATTCGTCAGCAACGTATATTGGGTCGGCCAAACCAAAGTCATTCAATGCAACATTCGCGACATCACCCAGCGCAAGCACACCGAAGAAGAGCGCAAGAAGCTCGAAGCGCAGCTCCAGGTTTCTCAAAAAATGGAAGCCATCGGCAGCCTCGCCGCCGGGGTAGCGCACGACTTTAACAACCTCCTCTCCGTGATCCTCGGCTATACCGAGTTGTCACTTCAATCTCTACGCGAGGGCGACCCTCTCAACGACAATCTTCTCGAGGTAAAGAAAGCCGGGGAACGGGCGGCAAGTCTAACCAGGCAGCTTCTGGCGTTCGGCCGCAAACAGTTGCTACAGCCGGTGTTGCTGGACCTAAATCAGGTCGCCGAGGGTCTCGAGAAGATGCTCCGGCGGATCCTTGGCGAAGACATCGACTTTGTCCAGCTTCTCGCACCCGATCTTGGCGTGGTGCGAGCCGATCCTGGCCAGATAGAACAAGTGCTCATGAACTTGGTGGTCAACGCTCGCGACGCCATGTCGAAGGGAGGCAAGCTGACCATCGAAACATCCAACGTCGAGATCGGGGGTGCGGCCGCGGCACTCTACGCGTCCTTGAAGCCAGGTAGCTACGTTCGAGTGGTAGTCACCGACACAGGATGCGGTATGGACGAGCAGACCAAGACGAAGATCTTCGAGCCCTTCTTTACCACCAAGGAGAAGGGCAAGGGAACCGGGCTCGGTTTGTCCACAGTATATGGAATCGTCAAGCAAAGTGGTGGCAACATCTGTGTGACCAGCGCGCTCGGCCGGGGCACCTCATTCATTGTCCATTTTCCGCGCCGCCTTTCAGCCAAGCCGATGTCTCCCCACCTCCGAGCGATCCAGAAGCCAGACTCGGGAAGCGAAACCATTCTCGTCGTCGAGGATGAGGAGGCGATCCGAAAAGTCGTCACGAAATCCCTTCAGGCGGTTGGCTATCGCGTGCTATCTGCCGCGGCTGCAGGCGAGGCGCTGCAAATTGCTGCGCAACACGCAGATACGATCCATCTCCTCCTAACCGACGTGGTCATGCCTCGCATGAGTGGCAGAGCTCTCGCGCTAGAGCTCGCAAGAATGCGTCCCACAGTCAAAGTTCTCTACATGTCTGGCTACGCCGAAAACGGGTTCGCCCACGATAGCGTGGTCGACGAAGGAACTCATTTCATCGGCAAGCCATTTAGCGCAACCGACCTGGCGCGCAAGCTTCGAGAGGTTCTCGACAGCGTCATCGCAGAAGGTCCCAATGTCTGTGAGCAAGCAGTCAATCCGGATCCCCTCAATAATACCTAAAGAGTCGAGCCCACTGCTTAGGTAAGTAGCTATCAAGGCTCCCGCGGAACGATATCCACGCGCACGATCACAGGCGATTTGCTTCGTAGAAAGTTCTCGGTCGCACGCACCAGTTTCTGGACGCCAGCGCCGTCGACCGTCTCGCTGATGGCCCACCCGTGCCACGACCCACACCTGGCGGGGTCCGATGAACGTCACGACAAGCTCAGATACGGCCACGATGCCAGGCTGAGACTACCTCTACCTGACGCCTTCTTGCGACCTATCTCCCGAGACCGATCTCTTTCATGAACTCTTGGTTGTCCCAGAATTGCAAGCCCTTGGGGAAGTCGGCACCACGGGCGACCGCTTCCCAGGCTGAGAACTCTTTGCGCAGGTCTTCAAGTTTTGCCGTAGCACCTTGGTAGGCATCGTTTCCAAGCAGTAGATGGTGCGGCGGGTTGGCGGACTCGACTGCCTTCACGATGGCATGGACGGCGCGGACCGGATCACCAGGCTGTTTGCCGGAAACCGCCCGTACATTTTTGCGCCACGCGCCGGCGGTAGCAGCGTAGTCGACGATTTGCCGTTTGCTTTCGCTGGCAGAACGTCCAGCCCAATCTGTGCGGAAGCCACTCGGCTCGACGAGCATCACCTTGATGCCGAGGGGTTCGACTTCCTGCCAGAGCGCTTCAGACAGACCTTCAACCGCGAATTTGGTTGCGTTGTAGTAGCCGAGCGCCGGGAACGATCTCAAGCCGCCGATCGAGGAGAAGTTGACGATGAATCCCTCGTGGCGCTTGCGCATACCAGGCAGAACCGCGCGGAGCATTCGGCCAAGCCCGAATACGTTGATCTCGAACATTTGCCGGACTTGCTCTTCTTCGCTCTCTTCAACGGCACCGAAATAACCGATGCCGGCATTATTAACCAGCACATCAATGCGACCAAATCTGTTCTCGGTAGCCTTGATGGCGGAATCGACTTGGTCCTCCTTGGTAACATCTAGCTTCAGCACCAAAGCATCGCCTGCTGCCGCCAGCTCGCCCACCTGCTGGGGATTGCGTGCCTGCCGTCACAACCGTGCGATAGCCACGCTCCAGCACGTGCTTTGCGAGCTGGCGACCAAACCCAGTCGAGCAGCCGGTGATCAGCCAAACCGCTTTCTCGGCAAAGACAGATCTGTTCTTCGGATGTTCCATTTTTGTATCGTCCTCTGGTTCGCTCATCATCTTTGTCACCACAACTACGGCCCCTTTCGACCGCTCAAGCCAGCGCGGGGCGATGCACGATGCGTGCCGCCAATTCGACGTGCTCAATGGGGGCGGAAAGCCGCGGTTGCTATCATTTGCAGGGAACAGTCGTGCTGGTTAGCTCGCGATCATTATGAAGTGATGTCTCGTTCACACTGAATGCATTGGTGCGCGCGAAATCCGTCCGTTCGATTCACTTACCTTCGTCCAGCGCGACCGAATGCAATGGCACACATCGTGCTCACCGAACTGGCGTAGACGCTTTTGCAAAAGCAGGAGGCGCCTGCTGTAACTATTCATCGAACCTGGAGCGAACCATGAACAAGACCGACAATCAGTTGAAGGAAGACATCGAGCAGGAACTCCGC
>CAZTTW010000609.1:0-3670 GCA_964616265.1 uncultured Myxococcales bacterium
ATGCGGAGCTCCTTCTCGTCGATGTCGAGCTTGATGGTCTCGTCGATGTCCGGGTAGATGAAGACGCTGGCGAACGAAGTGTGGCGGCGCGCTTGTGAATCGAACGGCGAAATGCGTACCAGGCGATGGACACCGTTTTCCGCGCGCAGGTAGCCGTAGGCCCATTCGCCGGTAATACCGAGGGTAACGCTCTTGATGCCCGCTTCGTCGCCCGGCTGCAGATCGAGGATCTCGCACTTGTAGCCGCGACGTACGCACCAGCGCATGTACATGCGCTGAAGCATCTCCGCCCAGTCCTGGGACTCGGTGCCGCCGGCGCCCGCGTTGATCGACAGGAGCGCGCCCTGCTGGTCGTAAGGACCGGACAGCATGCGCGCAAACTCCATCTTGCTCACGGCGTCCTCGATCGAGGTCAGAAGGTTGGCTGCCTCGACCGCCGTGGGCTCGTCCTTGGCCTCGTCCGCGAGATCGATGAGCACACGGGTGTCCTCGACGGACTTCATCTGTGCTTCCCAGGCGTCCACAGCGGCCTTCAACTTGGCCTGCTCACGCAGGGTCGCTTGCGCCTTTTCATTCGCGAGCCAGAACTCGGGTTGGCTGGCCTCGACCTCGAGCTCGCCTATGCGGGATTTCTTGCCGGCGATGTCAAAGATGCCCCCGGAGAATTTCCAGGCGGCCAGCCAGCTTTTCTGCGCGCTCGCGAAGAGGTCCGATTTCCATGACAGGCGAAGCTAGCCACGTCCCGCGCCATCTCGCAAGTAGTTCCGCGAATGTCGAGGCTTCTACGTTGCATCTCCCAACATGGCGTCCAGCCGAGTGCGGTCGAAGCCCAGCAGCAGACGGCCGCGCACGTCGAGGATCGGCACTCGATCGGTTGGAATGCCCATCTTGGCCGCTTTGGCCTGCAGCTCGCGGGCAGCGGCCGGGTCGTTCTCGATGTCCTTGTACGCGTAAGGGATGTGCTTGCCCGCTAGGTATTGCTTGGCAGCCTTGCAGGCTCCGCACCAAGGCGTGCCGTACAGAATGACGACAGGTGGTCCGAGCGGCCCAGCGCCCGCGTCCACGCCGAAAGGCGCATCGGGAAGTGCCGGACCATGCGGTCCCGACAAGGGGCTCGATTCGCCTGGCGGCAATTGCGCGAGCGCGCCTGTTTCAAAGGCCTCGCGCGAGAGAGCACGCGCCGTGGCTTTCCCCGCCTTCAACAACTCGCCGAGGTCGATGGCATAGACCCGCGTGGCATCCGGCCCGCTGCCCTTCGACGGATCCACGACGCGCACCAGTCGGCGGGCATTCTCGGGGACCTCCTCGGACTTGTCGGTCGTCGCAAACGTGCCTTTGGGGCTGACATAGGTAAACAGCAGCGGGCTGTCCTTTTGCACCTCGATGGTCGGAGTCGTTCCTTCCACCGTACGAGGCGGCGTCGGCGGTGCACCCTTCTTGCAGCTGATGGCGACAACGGCAATCAGCCCGAGCGAGCAGATCGTTCTAGGCATTTCCTGCTGTGTTCTCCCTAGTGCTTGGCTTTGGCATGCTTCTTCTTGCGCGATCCTCGGTCTTCCAGATTGGGGGAGGTCAGCTTGACGACGGCGGTGCTCACCGCCTGTTTGATGGCGCTCTCGAGGGCGGTTCGAGTGAAGCGCTCGTCTTCCTTGTCCTTGAGCCGTTCCGAGAATTCTCCGGTCAACGATGCGTCGCCGTCGCCCGTAAAGAGCAGCTTGTTGCCGGGAATCGTGTGGCCGAAAACAGCCAGCTTGACGTCAACGGATAGCTGCCGGTCACGGTTTCCCGGCGCCGGGGGCTTGATCTCCTTCTTGAGGCTTTCGATGCGCATGGACACTTGAAAGCCCTGCATTCCCTGCTTTCGGAGCTCGGCAATTTGCGCGTCTTCGCTATCGGCGCCGAGATCCATGGTGAACTCGGGGCGGGACGCGACCTCCTTTTCGAGCAGCTCTTTCGCCATCGGAATAAGGTTGGAATCTTGGCAGATTATGTTCGAAATCTTAAAGTAATACTTCGGTTTTACGTCGGCCGCTCGCGCGGCCGACGACGTCACCCACGAGGTCATCAGACCAAGCGCGATCGCAAGCAGATTGAGTCGGGCGTTCAACATGGGAAATCTCCTCGTGGTCGTTCGCTTTGCGGCGATGCCGCGGCCGCCGTGTGGTCGCCTATTCC
Source organism: uncultured Myxococcales bacterium (assembly GCA_964616265.1). Classification (GTDB taxonomy): domain Bacteria; phylum Myxococcota_A; class Polyangia; order Fen-1088; family Fen-1088; genus Fen-1118. The sequence continues at coordinate 2,176 of CAZTTW010000609.1, forward strand.
AGCATGGAAGACGCCGCGGCGAAAGGGCGTGGCCCCGATGATTTGGGTCGGCAGCACGGAGCAGTCGGACAAATCGTCGGGGACAAGTGGACAAGATCCCTATTTTTGCATAGCGTTTGCGCATGGTGAACGTGTCGCTGACCGAGAAGGGTGGAAACACCAACGAACTCAGCTTTGACAAGGATGAGGTGACGGTCGGTCGGGTTCGAGGCAATGATGTCGTTCTGCCGAAGGGCAACGTCTCGAAACACCACTGCCGCCTGATTGTTCGCGGCGGCGAAACCCTCGTCGAGGATCTGCGCAGCACCAACGGAACCTACGTCAACGGCCGAAAAATTGCCGAGCCCACTCCCATCGGGCTGAGCGACAAGGTCTTCGTCGGCGACTTCATTCTTCGCCTGACGTCCCTTGCCTCTGCGATGGAAGGGCTCCATGCGCCGCAGGGACCGGCCGAGGCGGGCTCACTCAGCACGGCTATCCCGCGCCGGCCACCGCCTCCGCCGCCCGCGCTTCGGAACTCGATTTTCGACGATGCTCCCGAGTCCGGGCCGAAGGTCCCAGCGGCGCAGTCGGGATACGCCCCGCCACCACCTCCTCCGCCCGCGCCGGACGCGTTTCCCGCCTTCCCAGACTTTCCCCCACCCTCGGGTCCGTCGGACATCAATCTCGACGACGAGGACGACCTCCCACCCAGGCCGATTTTCAGCGTGCCGCCGCTCAAGCCAGCGGTACAGCCCGGCGGCTCGGTGGTGGGTCTCGAAACGCCGGATGGCTCGGCAGGAATGATTACGCCCCCGCCGGCCCCCTCCGCGGTCGATACGGACGACTTGGCGCCGCCCGAACCGCCGGCTGCCTCCGACGACGACGTGGTCGAGCCGCCGACCCACGTGCCCTCGGGGTCGAGGAAGAGACCGGAGTCGCTCCAGGCGGCGCCGGCCATGCCAAAGGCTATCCCAGGGGCCGCCAAACAAGTGTCGCGCCTCCTCGATCGCGATTTGCCCGAGTGGCTGGCCCACCTTCTGGAAAGTGACGGGGTGACGGCCGCCTTCTTCACAGGCACAAATCTGGCCGAGATCCAACACAACGGCCGCCGCGAGTCGGTCACGGTTTCGCCCTCCGAGCTAGCAAATCTCGGAAGTGCCATTCGCAAGCTCGCGAGCAAGGGCTGGCCGAGGCCTGCGCCCGATGCAACGGCCATCGACACGACCTTGCCGGACGGCATGCGCATCTCGGCTATCTTTCCGCCGGTCGCGGATCGCTTGTGCGTCGCGATTCGCCGGCCCGTGGCCAGCGGCAAGACCATCGACGACCTCGTCGAGGAAGGCGTGGTCTCGCCCGAGATGAGACAAGTTATCGAGGCCAGTGTTACCAGTCGGCAGAATATCTTGGTAGCGGGTGATCGCGCCGCATGCGACAGCTTGATGCGTGCCATTTTGTGGTCGGTCGACCGCGTGGCCCGTGTGGTCTTGCTCTCCGACTCGATTGCAGCGCCCGC
>CAZTTW010000610.1:0-3659 GCA_964616265.1 uncultured Myxococcales bacterium
GCTCTTGCGGATGAAGTGCCGCCGTGAAGGAAGGCGTTGGTGAGGCCAATGTCGCGAAGAATTGTCAGCGCACGATCCAGGGCCCATCCTTTGCCGATGGCGCCCGTGTCGAGTCTTAGACTTGGGGTCAGGCGGGTCGCAGTCATGGCACTCGCATCGAGGTGCAATGCACCCGCACAAGGCGTAGTCGCCTCGGCGCTGATGAAACCGCGTTGGGCCGCAGTCACAGCCCCGACCGAAAGATCGAAGGCGCCTTGCAATTTCGTGGTCAGCTCAGCCGCCTTGGACAGAAGCCCGAAGACCAGAGGATTGAGTCGCACAGCCTTGCCCACGGGCGCGCTGTTGATAGCCGCAATCGCGGAGCCAGGACGATAGGGCGACAGCTCCGTTTCGACTTCGTTGATCTCGCCGAGCGCATGTTCGGCGGCCGCACGCAAGAAGGTGGGATCGCGGTCGTCAGCCAGCACGATCTCGAAGCGGCTGCGCATGGCCTCGCATGCAAAACTAGGCAAGCTCGAACCATTCCTTGCGGAACGTGAGCGTTGTTCCGGTCCGCACGGCTTCGTTCACAGTGAGCGCAACTACTGTTGCATCGAGGCCGTCCTGGGCGTCGGCCGCAGGTCGGATGCCAGACCGGATCGTTTGTAGGAACGATTCACACGCGTAGTATAGGGCGCCTTTCGCGTCGGTGTTTCGCAGCTTGCCCGGATCGCGCATCTCTTGCAGCAGTCTGCTGGCATTGGCCACCAGCACTAGGCCGACGTCGGAGCCAACGGCTTCTCTCGTGGCATAGACCTCCCAATCCTGTGCAGGGGCGTCCACCTCCTTGATCAGCCATGCATGATCGTTCTGAATCAGGATGGTGCCCTCGCTGCCCAAGAATGTCTCCGCTCCTGACCCAAAAGAGTTGCCAAGCGAGGCCGAGTAGACGAGGTGGACTCCATTGCCATAGTCGAGGGTGGCGTGCATCAAGTCGGGCACTTTGCGGCCGTCTGGCCAGGCCATGACAGCGCCAAAGGCCGTGACGGAGAGGGGGCGCCTGCGCAAGCACCAGGAGGCCAGATCGAATTGATGAATGCCAATTTCACCGGAAAGCCCCGGCGAGAGCGTGTCGTCGAGTCGCCAGTCCAGCTCAGCTTGTCGCTCGCGTGTGCTGGCGGCTCGTCGCCAAGAGGTCCGGTGGTGGTTCTGGGCTCGCACCAGCGACAGTCGCGAAAGGATCCCGAGCCTCAGCAGCGTGAAGACATGCATATCCAGCAGATTTGAGCGTCGCTGAAGGCCGACCTGAAGGACTTGGTCCGGAACCTTTCGAGCCGCTATGGCGATGGCTCGGGCGTCGGCCACCGTATGAGCCATCGGGGCTTCGCAGTAGACGTGCTTGCCTGCCGCAAGAGCCGCAAGGGCGATGTCCTTGTGCAAGTGACTGGGCGTGGCCACCCACACGGCCCGTACTTCTTCGTCATCCAGGATCCTGCGATAGTCCGTGGTGGCCTTGGCCCTTGGCGCGAGATCGAGAGCACGTTTGTGGGCGGGTTTGTGCGTGTCGCAAATTGTTTTCACGCCCGCGCCGGGAACGGTAGCCAGCGTTCGCAGTATTGCTCGCCCTTGTTCCCCAAGGCCAATCACTGCGCAGTTGACAGGGGCGACCGGTGGCTCGAACGAAAATCGGCGTGGCGCCTCGGCCTTCGGCGTCAGCTCTTCAGCTCGAGCCAAGCGCTCGCCAACCCAGGCCCCGAGGACGAGGCCTGAGGCATTCAGAAAAGAACGACGAGATGGTGGGCTACCTGAGGACATCGTGAGGTGACGTCGACTAGGGCTGTTCAGCGGGATGGCGTGGAAGGCACCGCGTCCCTTCCGGGATCCTCCGCCCGCGCCACGCCATCCGCCCGGCCGATGTGCTATGCGGGGCTACTGGATCGGGCCGCCGCCAACGCCGCGTCGGCCAACTCGCGGGGAACAAGTCCCATGCGCCACTGTTGCTCAAGCACGCCGGGCCCGTAGGCGCGCGAGCCCCCGAGTGCCTGCGCCTGAAGCTGGAAGAAGGCGCCTTCTTCGATGAGGACGATTCGGCGGGAGACCTTGAGAATTCCATCGCCCCAGAAGGTGCTGCCGCCATTCGCTTCCACGACGGCTTCGATGTGCGGATTCTCGTCCAGGCGATCGACGATGAAATCCTGCTCGGGCTGGCGACGATCGACGTACACGGGAAATTCCGTGGCCACCGTCGCGCGGGTGATGGGGACGTATTGAATGGGAAATGCCTTGTGCGCGCTTGCCCACGCACCAAGCGCGTTGGTGTGCGCGTGGATGACCGTCGTCACCCGCGGGTGTTTCTGGAAAATCTTGGTGTAACGCCCGGCACCCTGAACTTCGCCCAAGAAGGCTGTGCCGTCAAAACCACCCACGGACACCTTGATCTCGCCGTCGTCCCACGGGCTCGGAAAGCCGGCGGACACCCAAATTTCCTCGTTCGGCACGCGTTGGTAGGTCTGGAAAGTCTGGCTTGCCGAAAGCGTTCGCGTTTCCCAAAGAATCCGTGATGCCTTGGCGGTATCGGCCTTCACCTTCTCGATGAAGGCAAGCACGTTCGGGGTCAAACGTTGGTTCGTGTTGGACATGGTTTTCTCCTCGGTCAAATGTTGGCCTGAACCGCCGAGGCCGAATTGCCTTTGGCGGTTGTTGCGGCTTCCAGCTCAATCTGGGCCAGCGCCTGTTCAAGGGGCCGCGGATCGATCCACGAACGAACGTCGAAGTTGCTCGGGATGAATTTCCATTCGGCCAAAAAGCGCGTGAAGTCGGTCAGCGCGTCGATGGACGCTTCGGAGAGATCTGTATGCAGGTGGTGATGAACATCCTTGCCGTAGCCCCGAAGTACAGCGGATTCCGACGATCGGGTCTCCTGGGCGATGTAGTGAAGGGTTTCGATGCGATTGGCCTCTGCCCATCGCCCGGCAAGGACAACCTTCTTTACCAGCCGAACCACCAGGGACAAGTCCCGATCGATGAGTCCGCGATCTACGGTCAAGGTGCGCGGTGATCCGTTATTGATGCGAACCTTGGGATCGGGATGTTCGCCGAGATCGTAGACGACCCGGGCACCAATCGCATCGGCCAACTCGAACGCCCGGGAGCCCTTGTGATAGATGACGTCCACCGTCCCGCTCGCGAGCGCCGTCGCTTCCACGCTTTCGGAAAGGTTCTCGTCGCCCCAGCCGCGCCCTACCGAGCTGCGCGATTCTCTAGGCAACTCGACCAGCTCGACGTCCTTCACCGACAACCCTTGCGTGGCAAGCGCGGCTAAATAGGCGCGAATCGTGGTGGCCTTCCAAAAATCGATGCTGTCGTTGGGCCGTGTCGCGACGCCCAGGCGCTTGCCTTTAAGGTCCCTGACGCCGTGGACGGGCGAATTGGCTTTGGTGAGGATGAGCTGCGATTCGTCGGTCCAGGTCAACCCGACAACGCGCGTATCCTGTCCGCGCGACCGAGCCCAGATCGCGGGAATATTGCCGCCCTGGCGGAATGAGTTTTCCAGGTGGTGATCGAAATGCGATTCGCGCAATTTTGGATCGCTTTCATCCTGCAGGGTCCGGATGGAGATGCCATCGGGTTTGAACTCGGAATCGATCCAGCCCAGACGAGCAGCAACTCCAAGCGGAGTC
>CAZTTW010000611.1:0-3647 GCA_964616265.1 uncultured Myxococcales bacterium
GCTCGGTGTCGAGCGACGTGCGCTTCGGGTCGCACGTCTTCTCGCCGATGGTCACGGCGGGCGCCGCCGATTTTCTGGTCGTGCTCACCGCGAGTCAGATCGAAGTGGCACAGCCGGTGTTGCGCCAAGGCGGTACCCTGATTGCGCCCGACCAGATCAACGAAACCATGCTTGCCAACCGCAAGAGCCTGAATGTCGCGCTCCTCGGCGTGCTTGCATCGCACCTCGATTTCCCTGACAGTCTTTGGCAGCAGGCGATCACCCGTTGCCTGCCCGAGAAACTCCACGCGAGCAATTTCGAGGCCTTTGCCATGGGGAAAAAGCGATGACCGCCAAGACGCCTTCGTTTCATCCCGCGAGCGCACCCGATTTCGTTCCGCTGCCGCTTCTGCGGGCGCTGCAGTTTGATCGCTTGCGCGCGATTGTTCAGCACGCCTACGATCACGTCGAGCTTTTCCGCAAGCGCTTGCAAGAGCGCAAGGTCTTGCCCGCCGATCTGCGCGCCGCCGAGGACGTGGCGTGCCTGCCGTTCACCACCAAGGCCGACTTGCGCGACACCTATCCCTTCGGTCTTTTCGCCAAGCCCTTGCGCGACATCGTGCGCTTGCATGCGTCGAGCGGCACCACCGGGAAGCCCATCGTCGTGGCCTACACCAAAGGCGACATCGACGTCTGGACGAGCGTGATGGTGCGCAGCTTCGCGACGTGCGGCGTGCACGAAGGGGACATCATTCAGAATGCCTACGGCTACGGGCTTTTCACCGGCGGCCTGGGCGCGCACTACGGCGCCGAGGGACTTGGCGCGACGGTCATTCCGATCTCGGGCGGTAACACCGACCGCCAAATCATGGTGATGAAGGACTTCGGCGTCACGGCCATCTGCTGTACGCCGTCGTACTTTCTCCACCTCATCGATCGCGCCCAGCAACTGGGCGTGGACATGAAGGCGCTGCCTTTGCGCGTAGGCATTTTCGGCGCCGAGCCCTGGACCCATTCCATGCGCAAGCACATCGAAACCGTGACCCATGTGCGCGCCTTCGACATTTACGGGCTGTCCGAGATCATCGGACCGGGCGTGGCCATCGAGTGCAGCCAGCACGACGGCTTGCACATTTTCGAGGACCACTTCTATCCCGAGATCATCGACCCCGAAACCGGCAAGGTTCTGCCTGACGGCGCAGAAGGCGAGCTGGTGCTGACGACGCTTTCCAAGTGGGCCATGCCCATGATCCGCTACCGCACGCGTGATATTACCGCCCTCGTGCCCGGCACCTGTGCCTGCGGTCGCACCAGCCGGCGCATGCGTCGCATCGGCCGGCGCAGCGACGACATGCTGATCATCCGCGGCGTCAACGTCTACCCGTCGCAAATCGAGACGGTTCTGCTCGAAGTCGAGGGAACGCTGCCGCACTACCAGATCGTGCTTTCGCGCGAGCACGGCTTGGATCAGATGGAAGTGCAAGTCGAGGTCACCTCCCAGATCTTCAGTGATCGCGTCGGCGCCCTCGAAGCGTTGTCGGAAAGGATCATCGACGCCATCGAGCGCGTGATCGGCATCCGTATCAAAGTCACCCTGGTCGAACCCCAAACCATTGGACGCAGCGAAGGCAAGGCCAAGCGCGTTCTTGATCGGCGGTCCACATGAAAATCCAGCAGCTGTCTATCTTCGCGGAGAACAAGCCCGGCCATTTGGCGGCGTGCTGCCGCCTGCTCGCGGAAAACGCTGTCGACCTGCGCGCTCTGACCGTCGCGGACACGCAGCACTTCGGCATCTTGCGCGTTCTGGTGAAAGACGCCGACCAGGCGCGCGCCATCCTGGAGAAGGCCGGCCACGTGGTCAAGACGACCGAGGTGTTGGCCGTCGAGGTCGCGGATCAGCCGGGCGGGCTCGTGCGGGTGCTCAGCGCGCTCGAAGACTCGCCGCTCAACCCGCTCAATATCGAGTACGCCTACGCAGCGCCGTTTGGACGCAACGGTAAGGCGGTTCTCATCTTCCGCTTTGGCGATCCGGATGCGGCGGCGCAAAGACTGCGCGAGTCCGGCATCGCCGTGCTCTCCAGCAAGGAATTTTTCGGGTCGCAGGAATGATCATCGCTCGCGCCGTTGCCCAGCAGCTCGAACGCTCGTCGTGGATTCGGCGCATGTTCGAAGAAGGCGCCCGGCTGAGGCGCGAGCTGGGCGCGGACAAGGTCTTCGACTTCACGCTCGGCAACCCCGAGGTGGAGCCACCCGGCGTGGTCTTGCAGACCCTTCGCCGCCTGCTCGAGAGCGAGCCCACGGGGCAGCACGGCTACATGCCCAACCTCGGTTTTCCCGACGTACGCGCCGCCATCGCCCAGCGGCTGGCCGCCGAGACATCGGTGCCGTTCGTGGCCGACAACATCTGCATGACGGTGGGCGCCGCGGGCGCGTGCAACGTCATCTTGAAATCGATTCTCGATCCAGGCGACGAGGTCATATTACTGGCACCGTTCTTCGCCGAGTACCCGTTCTACGTCGCGAACCACGGCGGAAGGTCTATTGTCATCGACACGACGGACGACTTCTTGCCCGATGTCGATCGCATCGCCGCCCTCATCACGCCGCGTACGCGCGCCATTCTGCTCAACACGCCCAACAATCCCAGCGGCCGCGTCTACCCGCGCGAGCGTTTGCGTGAGCTGGGCGCGATGCTCAGCGCGCTGCCCGAGCCACCCCTCGTGCTCAGCGACGAGCCGTACCGAAACTTGCTCTACGACGGAGCCACGCCGAGCTTCGTGGCCAGCGAAATTCCGCGCACCGTCGTGTGCTACTCGTGGTCCAAGGCGCAGGCCGTGGCCGGCGAGCGCATCGGTTACCTGGCGCTCTCGCCGTCCATCCCTAAGAGCGCCACCCTGATGAACGCGTGCGCCTTCGCCAATCGGACGCTCGGCTTCGTGAACGCGCCAGCGCTCTGGCAGCGGGTCATGGCCGAAGCGGGCGACGCGTGCGTGGACATCGCGCCTTACCAGCGCAAGCGCGATCTTCTGTGCGATGGCCTGCGCGACGCTGGCTACCAGGTGCGCAAGCCGGAAGGCGGCTACTACGTTTTTCTCAAGACGCCGATTCCCGACGACGTGGCTTTCGTCAGCACGCTGGTCAAACACGGCGTGCTCACCGTGCCGGGCACCGGTTTCGGCCGCCCCGGCTACTTGCGACTGACGCTCACCGTGACCGAAGACTGCATCGTGCGTTCACTCCCGTCGTTCGCGAAAGCGCTGCACGGCTGAAGACGTGTCCTTGCCACGACCTCGGTTGGCGGCACCTCGCCGAGCATCAGGGCTTGCCGGACGTTTGTTTCATCCGTTCGAGAATCGCCACGGTGTCCGCAGGTAGCGGTTCGGGTGTTTCCGCCCGAGCGCGCACATCCGCCGGCCACAGCGAACGGAACCACGGCACGAGAGCGCACAGGCGCCAGGTCTCCGCCACGCGTTCTGCCGGCGTCGCGTCTCGCCAGGGCGCAGCCTCGCGCCAAAGATGGTCCTCACCGGACAGCGCGGATTTGTTCGGCCAAGCGCCGGTTCTCCTTTTGCAAGGTCGCCTCAGACGAAGCGGCGGCATCCATTCCGGTAGTCTCCATCCGGCGTGCCTTCACGAGGCGCCCCAGGTCGACGCGACTCGTGCGCGGG
>CAZTTW010000612.1:0-3646 GCA_964616265.1 uncultured Myxococcales bacterium
CCGTCGACCGTGACCACCGCCTCGATTCGCCGGCCGCTGTGGTTGAGCACGCGGATGACGTAGCGCTGGCCGGTATGCCCCACGACGTAGCTTTCGCCCTCGTGCCAGAACGTCGGCGCCGGCACGCCATCGACCAAGATCTGCGCTTCGTACCCGGGAGCGGTGGCGCGCAAGGGGCGACTCTCGGCGTTGCGCGAGGGTGCGGCGCAGGCGACCAGACCAACGACGGCGACGGCCAGCCGGGGACAGCGAGTAGCGGGGACGGTGATGCGGTTATTCATGACGACCTCCTACTGGCTTCAACGCATAGGATGGGTAAAGGATCTAAGTAGAAGGCAGCCAGGCAAAAGCGGCGTGTGTGCTATACAACCCGCCCAGTGTCTGACGCGGAAACCCTTCATATTGCCGGAACGGTCGCCATCGTGGGCCGCCCCAACGTGGGCAAGTCCACGCTGCTCAACGCCATCGTGGGCGAAAAGCTGGCCATCGTAACGCCCAAGCCTCAAACGACGCGCAATCGCATCGTCGGGGTGTGGAACGGCCACTCGACGACGACTATGGAAGATCCGCGCGGCGCTCACCGGCCGGCGGAAGGGCAGATTGTCTTCGTCGACACGCCCGGCGTGCACGTGGCGCACTCGCCGCTGAACCGGTACATGGTGCGCGAGGCGATGGGCAGTATCGAAAGCGTGGATGCGGTCTTGATGGTCGTCGAAGCGCATGAGAATGCTAAGGCGCTTTCGCCGTCGGCCAAGTTGCCCGAGGCAGAGAATTGGATTCTCGAGCGGTTGGCCGCGACGGGCAAGCCAGCCGTGCTGTGCCTCAACAAAGTCGACCACGTCAAGGACAAGGGCCAGATCTTGCCGCTCATCGAATGGTGGGGCAGGGCGGCCAAGTTTTCGGCGGTGGTTCCCACCTGCGCGACACGGAAGAAGAATCTCGAGGGCATCGTGCAGGAGCTGCTTCGCCTTCTGCCCGAGGCAGAGCCGCTCTACGGCGCGGACGTGCTCACCGATCGCACCGAGCGCTTCTTGGCCAGCGAGTTGATTCGCGAGCAGCTTTTCCTGCGCTTGCACCACGAGTTGCCGTACGCCACGGCGGTGGTCATCGACGCCTGGGAAGAGCGGGAGAAGGGCGACGTCGTCGTCGATGCGACGGTGGTGGTCGATCGCGAAAGCCAGAAGGCCATCGTGGTCGGCAAGCGCGGCACCATGATTCGCGATGTGGGCATGGCGGCTCGAAAGGAAATCGGCGAGCTGCTCCACAAACCCGTCCATTTGCGCCTGAACGTTCGCGTGGAGGAAGGCTGGACCACGTCCCCGACAGATCTGGCCGAGCTCGGCTACTCGGAGGAGGATCGCTGATGAAGCGGCGTGGAACGCGCGAGGAGCTTCCGACGGAGAATTTGCCCGTCCTGTCGCTGGTCGGGCGGCCCAACGTCGGCAAGTCGTCGCTCTTCAATCGTTTGGTGGGTGGCCGGCCGGCGCTCGTCGAGGACATGCCGGGGGTGACCCGCGACCGCCGCTACGGCGTCTGCACCTGGGGCCAAGCGCGCTTCCGCGTGGTCGACACCGGCGGACTCGACCCGAGTGCCGTGGGGATTCTGGCCGCGATGCGCTCGCAGACCTTGCGCGCCGTCGAGGACGCCAACGTTTTGGTCTTGGTGCTCGATGCCGCCGAGGGCGTGACTTCTGTCGATGAGGACGTGGCCGAGCTCTTGCGTCGGACGGGCAAGCCAGTGCTCGTTGCGGTGAACAAGGTCGACTCCTCGCTGCGCGATTCGGCGCTGGCAGAGGGATACGCCCTTGGCTTCGGCGACGTGTTCGGCGTGTCTGCCTCGCACGGACGCGGCGTTGGCGACCTTCTCGATGCCGCCGTGGCAGCGCTCGGGAAGGCGGCCTTGCCCGAGAATCAGGAGACTGAGCCGCCGGCCGACGAGGCGCCCATTCGTATTGCTTTCGTGGGCAAGCCCAATGCGGGCAAATCGTCGCTCGTGAACCGGCTGCTCGGCGAAGAGCGCGTGCTCGTGCACGACCAGCCAGGGACGACCCGCGATCCCATCGACACGCCATTTCAGGCCGACGGACGCGAGTTCGTCCTGGTCGACACCGCCGGTTTGCGCCGCCGGCGCGCCATCGACACGCAGACGGAAGCGGTAGCCGCAAAAATGGCACGCGATCAGCTGGCCCGTGCGGACGTCGTCGCGCTGGTCATCGACGCTGCCCTGGGAGCTACCGCGGAGGACGCGAAGCTGGCCAGCTTCATCGAAGAATCCGGGCGCGCGGCAGTCGTGATCTTGAACAAGATGGATCTGGTCCGGCGTGCGGAGACCGACGCGCGCATCGCAGCCACGCGCGAAGTGCTCGACTTCATCAGCTACGCGCCATTTCTGACCATGTCGGCGAACACCGGTCGCGGTGTGGCTGCCATTCCCGGCATTGCCGCTCGCGTGTTCGAGCAGTGGTCGCGGCGCGTGCCAACCGGCGATCTGAACCGCACCTTCGAGGAATTCGTAGCGCGACGGTTGCCTCCTTCGGGACCAGCCGGTAAGCACGTCAAGCTCTACTTCATCACCCAGGCCGATGTGCGTCCGCCGACCTTCTTCGTCAGCAGCAACGCGCCCAAGGCCGTGGGGCATCCGTACCGCCGCTACATCGTCAATCAGCTGCGCCAAGCCTACGGCTTCGAAGGCGTCCCGCTGCGCCTGGCTGTCCGCGAGCACAAGAGCAATCGAAAAGCGTCGCCCAAGCCGCGCGAGAAACGTGGTTAGCGGCTGGATTTTTGTCCGACAGTCGAGAGAGAATACGCAACACGTTCCAAGCCATCGAAGAGGAGATCGACATGCGCAAGTTCCTTGTGGCCGCCACCCTCACCGCGATGATTTTCATTCCCGCCGCCGCGCGTGCGGGCTTCCTTGTCGAAGCGTCGCTCGGCCAGGGTTATCAAACCGCGCCCACCCCTCGCGGTTGGGAGCAAACGAACCTGAACATCGCGCCCGGCTATGCGCCGTCGCTGCCGGTGCTTTCCATGTTTCGCCTGCAACTCGGTATCGTCACCGACTTCGGCGACAAGACCGACACCAAGACCAACCTCGAGCTACGGCCGATGCTTTCGCTCGTGCCGCCGATTTTGCCCATCTACGGTCGCGTGATCTTCCTCGTGAACAACCTGTTCGACCGCAATGGAGCCAAGCGCGAAATTGCCTACGGCGCCGCTGTCGGCGTTCGCGTCGGAACGCCGGCCATCGGCGTGATGCCGGCCATCGGCGTCTTTGCCGAGGTTGGGCTGCTGCCACGTAACCGCGATTTCGGCGGGACCACGGGAACGAAGATCGCGTGGGTCGCCGAGGGCCGCGTCGGCGCCTATCTCGACTTCTAAGCGAATCGCTCGCAGAACGGCCCCTTAGGGGCTGTCCTTAGTTCTCGGGTTCACCGAGGTGGCATTCGGGAGAGCGGCGCTCGGCTGTTGCGGGCTAGCGCCGGGGTTCCCCCTCGGCGGCCGCACGCCATAGGCCGCGCTTCGCGCGTCCGTGGCGCGCTCGGCTTCCGGGTCCTTACGCGACTGGCAGAACATCCATCGATAGTGAGAGGGTCCGTGCAAGCCAGTCGCGGGCCCCTGTCCCTCCTCGCTGGCACGCGAGCGCGGA
>CAZTTW010000613.1:0-3641 GCA_964616265.1 uncultured Myxococcales bacterium
GCGCCACCACGAACAAATTTGACGAGCCTTCCATCCGCCGGCTCTGCGAAGACGAGCTGGCCGTCTGCTTTTCTGAGCGGCGGCGCCAGCGTGGCCTGGGCATCGTCTTGCTTGTGAAGGCTCACGGTTCCCTGTTCGATCGCCGGCAGCGTGTCCACGACCAGCTGGGATCCCAGCGTCGACAGCCGCGCTGAAAGCGAGCCGGCGGTGTCGTCGGGACGAATCCGCTCGCGTGCAACCGCGGCGACATCGCCCGTGTCTAACCCCACCTCCATGCGCATGACAGCGACGCCGGTCTCCTTTTCGCCGCGGATGATGGACCATTGAATCGGGGCCGCGCCACGCAACTTCGGCAAGAGGGAAGCGTGGACGTTCCAGGGGCCGAGGCGTGGCACCGCCAGCAAATCTGGCGGCAAAATACGGCCGTAAGCGACCACAACAAAAACGTCGGGGACCAGCGTCGCCAACTCGCGCGCTAGCGCGCCGTCGCGGACCTTCGTCGGCTGGAGCATGCGAAGGCCGAGGCCATCGGCTAGCACTTTCACCGCTGGCGGCTGAAGTTTGCCGCCGCGGCCGGCAGGACGATCAGGCTGGCTCACCACTGCGACTACCTCGTGCCGCTCGGCGATGGCCCGCAGGGAAGGAACCGCAAACTCGGGCGAGCCGAAAAAGACAACTCGCATCGCTACCCTCGCACCACGGCGGTAGGCGAAGGCGTCGCTTGCGTGGCGTCGGGTTCACCGTCAGCATCGGGACCATGAGCGACATTGAACTCGTAGGCCGAGCGCAGCGTTTGCGTCGTGAGGATACGCAATCCCTCGTCCAGAACTTCTTGGATGGTTTCGATTTGCTCTTTGAGCTCGTGCCAGATCTCCGGTCCGACCGTCTCCGGCGCAATCTCTCGGCTCAGACGTGCGTGGGCGCGGCGGACTTCGACTACGTCCGCGTGTTGACCGACCCCAAGAACACGAAAGTAGTCGCCCTCGAGCGCGAGCGCGTGGCGCGCGCCTACGCGTTCGCGGAGGATTCCGAGGTCGCGCACGCTGGAAGGAATTCCCGCGGCTGACCGGCCTTCTGCCTCGGCAGGACAGAGCACGCCAAAACAGAGCAGCGTCAGGGCAACCTTCTGCACCGTGAGCTCGGGCAAGCCTGTCGCCTGCGCGATCGCCTCGGTAGAACGGACGCCATCGAAGAGCATCGGGACACGCACCTCGGCGTGATCTTCCAGAGCTTGGGCCGTGATGTCGACGGAGCTAGGTGATCGATCGAGAACGAGGCAGCCCTTTTCGCCGCGAAACCGCGAAGCGATCTTCTCGGCAGGGTATCCCAGGTCGAGGCCCTCGCGCACGAGGGCCGCGGGATGCCGCAAAAGACGGGTGCGGTCGGGTCCGGCGGTGACGTCGGGATCGATCTGCCATCGGCCGTATTGCCATGAAAAGAGAGTAAGAATGATGCTCTCGTAGTGGCGACGGACGGCCGGTAGGAGCTCGTCGCTGCGCAAGAACCCGAGGTCGACGAGCACGGCGCCGACCTTCCTTCCCGTGGCGTCGACCACGCGGAACGTCTCCTCGTGCTGGCGAGCATCGAGGACGCCTTCCCGCACGAGCATCGCCAGCATTCTGTCGCCCGCATCGCTCGACGCCGCCATCACCGGCAGGCCGGCCTCGAAATAGATTGTCTTCTCGCAAGCGTCGTTCGTCACGCGGAGACGCCCGGTCAAACCGTCGCTGAAGGCGTGCGCCAAGAGCAGCGGCATATCGCGATCTGCGATATCGCCGGTCGCAGCCGAGCTAGTGTCGACGAGATTCTGCAGAGCACTCGACATTTCTGCATCGAGGACGCCGTCGATACCGGCAGCCAGCCGCCCCAACAACCTCGTCGGATCTTCACTCTGCTTCATCAAAGGACACTCTGCGGGTCTACATCTACCTCAAGACGCACGCCACGGGGAAGCGGTACCCGCTGCGCTTCCCGCGTAACGGAAAGAAGACGCGCTCTGTGCTGTCCGGCCAACCACACCTGAAAACGAGCCTTTCCTCGCAAACGGGGAATGGGAGCTTCGGAGGGGCCGAGCACGCGAAGAGCACCCGCAGCAGAGGCGCGTGCCGCAAGAGCAACGGATGCGGCGGCCTTCTGCACCGCCGCGCCATCGCGTCCGTCGAGGCGAAGCACCACCATTCGAGCGTACGGCGGATAGGCTGCATCTTCCCGCAGCGCTAGCTCATCCTGGACAAACCCTTCGTAATCGTGCGCTTGCATGAAGCGTATAGCCGGATGTTCGGGGCTGTAGGTCTGCACCACCACACGCCCCGGACTTTCGCCTCGCCCGGCCCGGCCGGCCACCTGCTCCATGACCTGAAATGCGCGCTCGGCGGCTCGAAAATCCGGTAGATGGATCGCCTGATCGGGCTGCAGAATGCCGACCAACGTCACGTTACCAAAATCGTGACCCTTGGCCACCATCTGCGTTCCCACCAGAATGTCGATTTCCCGTCGGTGCACTCGATCGAGAAGAGCCGACAGTCGCTCCCCGCTGTCGGCGCTGTCGCGATCGAGGCGCGCCACTCGGGCGTCGGGAAAACACTGTCGCAAAATCGATTCCACGCGCTCGGTTCCGGTGCCCATCCCCTCGATCGCCTTGGCCTGGCAGGCGGGACAAATCTCGCGCGTTCGCTCGGCCCGCCCGCAGTAATGACAAAGCAGGGTTTCGCGTGCGCGATGGAGCGTCAAAGACACCGCGCAGTCCGGGCAACGCAGAACGTGGCCGCAGGCCCGGCAGTGGAGAAAGGTCGAAAAGCCCCGACGATTGAGAAACAGAATCGTCTGCTCGCCCGCCGCGAGCGCCTGCTCTACGGCGATGGCCAGCGGAGGCGAGAGCAGGCCGTCTGGCCGCAAGGCGTGTCGTCGTAAGTCCACGACTTCCACGGGCGGCAAAGCGCGTTTTGCCGCCATCGGATTCGCCCGAACCGGCAGCAGCAGTCGACGAAATCGGCCGAGGACAACGTTGCGATAGGACTCGAGACAGGGCGTGGCCGAGCCCAAGATGGCAAGCGCTCGACTCTGGCTTGCGCGCATGACCGCCAGATCTCGCGCGTTGTAGCGAAAGCCTTCCTCCTGTTTGAAGGAACCGTCGTGTTCTTCGTCGACGACAATCACCGCGAGATCGCGCACGGGCGCAAACACCGCCGACCGTGCACCAAGGGCAATTCCGACTTCGCCGGCCCGCAAGCGCCGCCACGCAGCCGCGCGCTCCCCAGGCGGCAGCCCACTGTGCAAGACCGCGACGTCGTCGCCAAAGCGAGCCCGAAAGCGCGCCGCGAGCTGCGGCGTCAGCGCGATCTCGGGCACCAGCACGAGCGCGCCTAATTTGCGCTGCCGCGCCTCGGCGATGATGCGCAGGTAGACCTCGGTCTTGCCCGAGCCCGTGATCCCTTGCAGAACGAACGTCGCGTAGCCGCTGCCGAGCGCGCCCAACAACACAGTCAGTGCGTCTGCTTGGTGCGTATTCAAGCTAGGCGGGGTCTCGAGTAGTCCTTCGACGGCAGATTCAAAAGCGAGGGCCGCACGTTTGCGCCGCGTACCACGGATAGCGTCCGCGATTTCCACGAAGCCGCGCTCGACGAGGAAATTCACCCGCGCCA
>CAZTTW010000614.1:0-3636 GCA_964616265.1 uncultured Myxococcales bacterium
ATGCCGCGCCTGCCGAACGGCAAGCTCGACCGACGTGCGCTGCGGCCTGCGCTCGGCCAGCTCCAGCAAAGCAGCGCCTACGCGGCGCCGACGACGGACAGCGAGCGAGCACTCGCGGCAATCTGGTCCCAAGTGCTGGAGATTTCGAACGAGGAGATTGGCAAAAACTCCCAGTTCTTCGAGATCGGAGGCGACTCGCTCGCGGCGGCGCGGGTCGTGGCGTACATCAAAGAGAAGCTGGGCGTCGAGATCGGCATGTCCGAAGTTTTCGAGCACCCGCGGCTTGTCGATCTTGGGGAGCGTGTAACGAGCGCTCGCCAAGGAGGCGGCAGCGCCGCTGATGGGCTCGACCACGATGACCTGTCTTCGCCTGGCGAAACCGGCGTTCGGGTCGTCAAGGGAGCGGGTCTTCTAGAAGGGAAAGTCGTCCTCATCACGGGTGGAAGCCGAGGTATTGGCAGCTCGGCGGCCCGGCTGCTGGCAAGCCACGGGGCGAAGCTGGCCATCAATTACCTGAAGAGCGAGGCGCGAGCGGCCCGGGTCAAGGAGCTCATCGAGGCCGATGGCGGCACCGCCGAGCTTTATCAAGCCGACGTCACCGACCGCGAGCAGACCTCGCGCATGGTGGAGAACGTGCGGGCCAAGTTCGGCAAGATCGACATTCTCGTTTCCAACGCTGCCATCGGTTTCAAGATGCGGTCGTTTCTCGATCACGACTGGGCCGATTTTCAGCGCAAGCTCAACGACGAGATAGGGTCGATGTTCCACCTGTGCAGGGCGGTGGTCCCTGACATGATTGAGCGCGGCGGGGGCAGCATCATCGCCGTGTCGAGCAGCATGTCGAGAACCTGGGGCAATGGCTTCGTTGCTCACAGCACCGCGAAAGCCGCTCTCGATTCGTTCGTGCGCTCGCTGGCGTGCGAGCTGGGACCCGAGGGAATTCGTGTGAACACGGTCGCTCCTGGACTGATCCTCACCGACGCCACGGCGAACTTGTCACCGTATCTCAAGGACGCCGCCTCGGCCCGCTGCCCCTTGCGGCGCAACGGCTTGCCTCGCGACGTCGCGGGCGCGGTGTTGTTTCTAGCGAGCGATCTCGCTCAGTTCATCACCGGCAGCTATCTTGCAGTCGACGGCGGTTTCACGATGTTGTGACTTGGTTCCGCGTTGTTCTTTGTAGGCTCGTTGAATAGATCAGAAGTACTAACCATGAATGCAAGCCTTCTTGTCCTCGATAACTACGACTCGTTTACGTTCAATCTCGTGCAGATGTTCCGGGCGTACCCACTGAAAATTTCCGTGGTTCGCGCCGACAAGGTCACCGTGCAAGAGGTCGCCACCCAGCGGCCCGACTACATCCTAGTAAGTCCCGGTCCGAAGGATCCCGCCGCGGCTGGCATTTCCGTTCCGCTCATTGCCCAGCTTCACCGAGACTTTCCCATTTTCGGTGTCTGCCTTGGCATGCAGTCGATGAACGAAGCGTTCGGCGGCATCACCGTGCGGGCGCCCCTGCCGATGCACGGAAAGACCAGCGAGGTACGCCACGAGGAGCGAGGCGTGTTCGCAGGTCTTCCGAATCCCCTTAGAGTGGCCCGCTACCATTCGCTGGCCGTGGCCAACGTCAACCCGGCGCTGGAAATCACGGCCAAGGCTTCGGACGGCGTCATCATGGGGCTGTCGCATCGCGAGTATCCCCTGCACGGCGTGCAGTTTCATCCCGAGAGCTTTCTCACCGAGCGCGGCTTTCCCATGATCGAGAACTTCCTCAAGACCGGCCCTCTGCGGAGCGAGTTGCGATGAACACTTTCGACGCCCTCGCCGAATTCGTATTTCAGTTGCCACGGCCCATGGTGCGGGTTCATAGCGCCGAGCTCGCGCTTTCCGAGCCGTTCATCGACCTCGTCAGCCGCTTCGCCGATGAGCCGGGCACGGTCGCACTGCTCAGCGGCGGCGCGCTCGATTCTGCTCGCTATCACATTCTTGGTCTGCGCCCCTGGCTCGCAGTTCGCGAACGCGGTGGCAACGTCGTCGCGGATTTCGCGAACGGCAGCGCGCGTGCCGACCTGGATCCGTTTGCAGTGCTCGAACGTCTTGTCGAGCGCTACGCTTTGGAAGGGACCGAGGAGACACTGCCGCTGTCGGCGGGCTTGCTCGGCTACCTCACCTACGATCTCAAGGACTGTCTCGAAGTCCTGCCGCGGACCAGCTGTGACGATCTGAATCTGCCGCGCTTGTATATGGCGGCGCCGTCGATTCTCGTCGTGCATGACCGCCACGAAGCAAAGACGACGGTTCACATTCCGGTGCAGGGCGATGACCACGACGGCTCGCACCGCTTGCTGGCCCAATTTCAGCAGGAGCTGGCCGCATCGAAGCCGCCGGTTCGCAGTGTGGAAGCGCGCGTTGGCGAGCTGCTGTCGGGGCTTTCGCGGGACGAGTACATCCAAGCGGTCGAGGCGGTTCGCGACTACATCGTTCGCGGCCATGTCTATCAGGTCAACATGTCGCAGCGGTTTGCGGCGGCATTCAGCGGCGACGCCTTCGCCCTCTTCGCCAGCATGTTCGAGGCGAATCCAGCACCCTTCTTCGCGTTCGTCCAGGCCGGCGATCACCAAATCATCTCGACCTCTCCCGAGCGTTTCATCGAGCTTCGGGGAAAGACCGTCGAAACACGTCCCATCAAGGGAACGCGGCCTCGCGGCAAGACGGCCGAGGAAGACCAACGCATGCGGCGCGAGCTGGAAACCAGCTTCAAGGACGATGCCGAGCTTTCCATGATCGTGGATCTTCTGCGAAACGACATCGGCAAGGTGTGCGCCGCAGGCTCCGTGCACGTCAGCGAGCACAAGCGCGTGGAGGCGTACGAAAACGTCTACCACCTGGTCAGCGTGGTCCGCGGCGAGCTCGATGAAGACAAGAACGCGGTGGACTTGATTCGCGCGACCTTCCCGGGCGGTTCGATCACGGGGTGTCCCAAGATACGGTCGATGGAGATCATCGACGAGCTCGAGCCGGTTCGCCGACACCTCTACACCGGCTCCATCGGCTACCTCGGCTTTCGCGGAACCATGGATCTGTCCATCGCCATCCGCACCGCCACGGTTGCGGATGGGCGTCTGGTCTTTTCCGTCGGCGGCGGCGTCGTGTTCGACTCGAAGGCCAGCGACGAGTTCGAGGAAACGCTTCACAAGGGACAGACGCTCATCCGTGCGCTGCAGAGCAAGAGCTCGCAGGGGGCGGCATCTCGCGCGAGCGCAGCCTTGGCCAGCCAGCCGCGCGTCGGTTGGCAAGACGGCAAGTTCAAGCCCGTGGCAGAGATGATGGTGTCGGTGGAGGACGAGGGCTTCGCTTACGGCTATGGCATCTTCGAGACGGTTCGCGTGCAGCGCGGACGCGCGCTCATGCTGGCCGACCACCTGGCTCGCTTCCGGCGATCCTGGGAAGCCTGTTTTTCAGCGCCTTTTCCCGATGTCACCTGGCAAGACGTGATCGAGCAAGTCGTTAGCCAAAGCGGCCTGAAAGACAAGATCGCTGCGGTCAAGCTGCTGGCAGCGGCGGGCAGGGCCGGCGACCGCGGGACAAACTTGATAGTGACGGCCCGCGAGTACACCCACCGTCTCGCGGGAAGCTCTCGCA
>CAZTTW010000615.1:0-3627 GCA_964616265.1 uncultured Myxococcales bacterium
AGGCCGCGGCACGCGATGCCGAGGATCAAGTGCGCGCGGCCAAGGCCCAACTCGGACAGGCCGAACTCAACCTTTCCTACACTGAGATCCGATCGCCGGTGGGCGGCTTGGCGGGTCTTGCTCAAGTGCGGACTGGGAATCTTGTCGGGCAGGATGGGCCCACGCTTTTGACGACGGTCTCCCAGGTGAATCCGATGCGCGTGAGCTTTCCCATGAGCGAGGGGGACTACCTCAAGGCAGCAGAACGCCTGAAACGTCTCGACGGACGGGATTTGGCCTGGGCCGAGAAGCAATTCGTGGCCATGAAAACCGGTAAGCCTGAGAGCACGGTCGAAGGCGTGCTGGATCTCATCCTGTCCGATGGAACGATGTATCCGCTGCAGGGCCTCATCGTTGCGGTGAACCGACAGGTCGACACGACCACGGGCACGATTCAGCTCCAGGCCCTTTTCCCCAACCCGGACAATCTGCTGCGACCAGGGCAGTACGGGCGCGTGCGCATACGGCGGACCGACGCTGGCGCCAACGCCTTGCTGGTGCCCGAGAAAGCACTGCTTCAGGTCCAGGGAAGCTACTCGCTGGCGGTGATTGGACCCGACAACAAGGTGACGTTGCGCCGGGTAGAGGTGGGGCCGGTGGCGGGAATCTCGCGCATTATCGCGTCGGGTGTCAGCGTGGGCGAACGGGTGGTGGCGGAGGGCGTACAGAAGGTGAGCGACGGTATGACCGTGAGCCCGCAGGTGCTTGCGGCGCTGCAAACGCCGGGCCCTGCGGCCGCGCCACCTGCCCAGCACTAGGCGGCGAAGCGAGCGAACGACGTGATCTCGGCCTTCTTCATTCGCCGCCCCATCGTGGCTATGGTCATCGCCATCGTCACCGTGCTGATCGGCGCGGTGTCGCTGGTGGGGTTGCCCATTGCCCAGTTTCCGCAGATCATCCCGCCCCAGATCAACCTCAGCACGACCTTCACGGGGGCAGACGCGGTCACTATCGAGCAGTCGGTTGCCACGCCCATCGAGCAGCAGGTGAACGGCGTCGACAACATGCTCTACATCCAGTCGACCAACGCCAACGACGGGACCATGAACCAGCGGGTCACGTTCGACGTCGGGACCAACATCGACATCGACAACGTGCTGGTGCAGAACCGCTTCTCGCAAGCGCAGACCTTCCTACCCCAAGACGTCAAGAACTTCGGCGTCACCATCAAGAAGTCGTTGGCGTTTCCGCTCATCGTCGTCTCGCTGTATTCGCCTGACGGCCGCTACGATGCTTCGTTCCTGACCAACTACGCGACCATCAACATCAACGACGCTCTCTTGCGCATCAAGGGGATCGGCGACATTCGCAATCTCGGCGCGTCCGACTACGCCATGCGGGTCTGGCTCAAGCCCGATGTCCTCGCCCGCCTGGCCCTGACCGTCACGGATGTCGAGAACGCGATCCGCGTGCAGAACGTGGTCAACCCGTCAGGGCAGGTGGGGGCTGAGCCCGCCCCCGCCGGCCAGCAGTTTACCTATACGGTGCGCGCCCAGGGGCGCCTGGTGACACCCGAGGAATTCGGTGACGTCATCGTGCGCGAGAACGTCGACGGATCGCTGGTGCGCGTGCGTGACGTCGCGACCCTCGAAATGGGTTCGCTCAATTACAACCAGGCTGGTGCGTTCAACGGTAAACCGGCCGGTGTCATCGCGGCTTTTCAGCTTCCCGGATCGAACGCCTTGGATGTTGCCGCTGCAGTTCGCGCGTCGATGGAGGATCTCAAGAAGCGGTTCCCTCCCGGCGTGGACTACGAGGTCTCCCTCGATACCACCGCGCCTGTGAAGGCAGGCATCGAGGAGATTCTCATCACTCTGCTCGAGGCCATCGGCCTGGTCGTGCTGGTGGTGTTCATCTTCCTGCAAAGCTGGCGCGCGACGCTCATTCCGCTCCTCACGGTGCCGGTCTCGCTGGTGGGCGTGTTCGCCGTGTTTCCCTTGCTGGGATTTTCGATCAATACGCTCTCGCTGTTCGCCTTGGTGCTGGCCATCGGGTTGGTCGTTGACGACGCCATCGTGGTGGTCGAGGCCGTAGAACGCCACATCGAGGAGGGGCTTGCGCCCAAGGACGCGACCGTCAAGGCCATGTCCGAGGTCACGGCCCCGGTCATCGGCATCGCCTTGATTCTGGCGGCGGTGTTCGTCCCCGTCGCCTTCATGGCCGGCATCACGGGGCGACTGTACCAGCAGTTTGCCCTGACCATCGCGGTGTCGGTGCTCATCTCGGCCTTCAACGCCTTGACCCTCAGTCCGGCCCTTGCGGCGTTGCTGCTGCGTCCGCGCGGGGAAACGCGCGGACTCTTCGGGCGAGCCGGCAGCGCCTTCAATCGTCTGTTTGAACGGGTAACCCATGGCTATGTGCAGATGAACGTTCGCCTCATCCGCAAAATCGCCATTCCGCTCGTTCTGCTCGCCGGCGTGTCAGCGCTATCGCTGGTCGTCGGCCGCAAACTTCCCTCGGGTTTCGTTCCCGAAGAAGACAACGGCTACGCCATCATCGGCGTGCAACTTCCCGACGCCGCGTCCCTTCAGCGCACCAAGGCTGTGTTCAAGAAGGTCGAGGAGATCCTGGGACACACCGAAGGCATTCGTACCTACAACACGGTGGCCGGTTACAGTTTCTTTACCGGCTCGGCGGCTAGCTACGTGGGCACTGGCTTCATGGGCTTTCAGCCGTGGAGCAAGCGGGACAAGCCCGAGTTGACCGCCAAAGCCATTCTGCGCAAGGTGAACGCGGAATTCGCCAAGATCCCAGAAGCGCGCGTGTTTGCCCTGGCACCGCCGGCGATTCCGGGTATCAGCGCCGCGGGTGGATTCAGCCTGTTCCTGCAAGACCGCAGCGGCGGCAGCGTCGATTTCCTCGCCCAGAACGTCAAGCGTTTCGTCGAGGCCGCCCGCAAACGACCTGAATTGCAGAACGTGATCCCGAACTTTTCGCCCTCGGTGCCGCAGATCTTCGCCGAGGTGGACAAGGAAAAGGTGATGAAGCAGGGCATTCCCATCGTGGATGTCTACGCCACCCTGCAGGCCTTTTTGGGCGGCGCCTACGTCAACGATTTCACCCGCTTCTCGCGCCAGTGGAAGGTCTTCGTGCAGGCGGCGCCGGATGCGCGCAGGAATCCAGACAATCTCAAGGACTTCTACGTGCGCAACGCCAAGGGAGAAATGGTCCCGCTCTCCACTCTGGTGAACGTGCGCACCACGGCCGGACCTGAATACACGGTTCGCTTCAATCTGTACCGTTCGGCGGAGATCATCGGCTCGGCGTCCCCGGCCTACAGCTCGGGCGAGGCCATCGCAGCGCTGGAAAAGGTGGCTGCGGAGACCCTTCCGCCCGAAATGAGCTACGCCTGGAACGCGCTTTCGTATCAAGAGAAGGTATCGCAGGGCGGAACGGCAAAGGTCCTCGGTCTATCGCTCATCTTCGTCTTCTTGATTCTCGCCGCGCTTTACGAAAGCTGGACTTTGCCGTTCAGCGTGCTTCTGAGCACGCCGGTGGCGGTGCTGGGCGCGTATCTCGGACTGCTGTCGCGACATTTCGACAGCAATGTCTACGCGCAGATCGGGCTCGTCATGCTGGTCGGCCTCA
>CAZTTW010000616.1:0-3617 GCA_964616265.1 uncultured Myxococcales bacterium
CAGCTCACGCAATGGTCCTATCGGCGGTGGCCTCGATGTCCTCGACTCCCATCTGTCGGGCATCGGCGACGCGAAGCTCGCCGCCCGAATGGCTCTCTGGCAGGCCATTAGCTTCATGCGCCGACAGGCCTGCAATACGAGGCGCTCTAAGCGTGAACGGTGGTCGACGGATCAACCCAAGTCCCGGGCGAAGCATCCAAGGGAGGAAGCACCCATGAACCAGCGCGCTCCGTACGTTCCCAACCTCAATCCCGGCGAAATCGAAGGTCCAAGTCGCGATATCTACGACCGCATGGGCGGTGAGAACATTTATCGAATGCTCGAAGCCTTCTATCGCGAGCTCGGCACCTCCTCGATTCGCGGCATGTTTCCAGCGGATCTGGTGGCCAGCTCGCGCAAGTCGGCGGCGTTTTTCGTGCAGCTTCTCGGCGGCCCGCCCGAATACAACGAACGGCACGGCTCGCCCCGCATGCGAGCTCGCCACATGCCTTTTCGGATCACCACCAAAGCGCGCGACGAATGGCTGGCCTGCTTCGAGCGCGTTCTCGACCGCGCCGTCGACGAATTCTCCTTCCCGGCCGAGTACCTCGACGGCTTTCGCCGTTTCCTGCGAAGCTTTTCTTCGTGGATGGTCAACAGCGCGGACACTGAGTAACAGCGCAGCGAGACTTGGACTCGCCCGACCGCCTTTGCGCTTTTGCGTGGTCGCGGTAAGAATAGCTCCCCTTGCAGGGCCGCGTCGTACCACACTTTCGGTATCGGTACGGTTGCCCGGCTTTGCAAGAAGAAGGAATTTTGGAAAGGGAATGGTCTAGAAAATGAGCATGTACCGCAAACTCGGATTTCCGTGCGCTTTGGCGCTGGCCCTCGCTGCCTGCGGCAGCAACACGACGACGGATGACGCTGGAATTACCATGCCGGGACCCGACGCTGCGGTTCCCAACGCCGACACCGGCGTCACGCCGCCCGCCGACCCCTATGTTTGGGTTGTCGTGCAGGACACCGAGCAGAAAGCGTGCACCACCAACGGTCCGGGCTCCGACATCGACGCTGTTGGCAAGATGGACGCGACCACCAACCAGGTCGTCGCCTGGGGCAAGGCAGGCACGGCCAAGTACACGCCAAACCCGGCGGGCAATGCTTGCGAGAACGCGGACTGCTCGGGTGGCAACTGCAAGTACGCCGCCATCAGCAAGACCTTCACATTGACTGACTTGGTCTCCCGCACCGAAGGTCCTGCGGACGCCACCGTCTCCAAGACCGCTGACGATACTGGCTACTTTTCGCTCAACGCGGGCACGCTGCAAATCCAGCTCGCCGATGTCACGACCGGCGCACTCGTGCCACTCAGCTCGGGCGACTGGATCGTTGTCTACGAAGTCGATCAGACGTACATCACCTCGGGCGCTGCCTATGCCGGTTGCACATGCTTGGCTGAGCACTTCACCGTCTCACTTCAAAACGCGGCTGGCACCAACACCATCGAGCTCACACCGTCGCGTATCGACACGAATTCCAACACGAGGCGCTTGGTCACTACCGCGAATCCGGATGACGGTTGCGGTACGACCGTGTTCGCAGTTCCGTAACCAGCTCTGTCCCTAACGGAAGGTCAAGGAAATGAAGAAGCTGTCCCTAGTCCTCGCATTCCCTATCGCGCTCGCCCTCGGCTGCGGGCACAAGCCGGCGGAGGAGCCCGCCAAGGCCGGCCCAGCACCAGCGGCAGCCCCGGCGCCCGCGCCGGCACCGAGCGAAGAGCCGGCGCCTGCTCCGGCGAAAGCTGAAGAGGCCCCCACGCCGCCTCCGCCGCCTCCGGCCCCGCCGCCTCCGCCGAAGTCGAAGTCCAAGAAGGTCAAGAAGAGCACCGACTAGCTGGATTCATCTGCAAAAGCCCGCGCGATCCCCGGATCTCGCGGGCTTTTCCATTGCTCGGACGCGGCAGCTCGGACGAGGCCGCAAGTCGCAGCGAGAGACGGTTTTCCCGATCTTTTCATCCCCGGGGCAGGTCTTGAAGGATGAAGATGGCTTTGCAAAGCATCTCACTGTTAAGAAGGACTCAGCTATGAAACCGCCCATCTTTCTCGTTGGTCTGACGGTTGTCGGGCTCGCCTGCTCTTCCGGCGGCCACAACGCAAGCCCAACCGGAGGAAGCGCAACAGGTAGCGGCGGAACCGTCGCACCGAGCCTCACCGGTGGCACAACAACGACCGGTGGCGCAACAACGACCGGTGGCACCAGCGAATCCGGTGGCACCAGCGGATCCGGTGGCGTGACGATTAGCGGTGGATTCGGCGCTGGCGGCAGCAGTGGCGACGCTGCGCTAAGTGGAAACATCGGATCGGGAGGCACCGGCGTGGATGCCTCCGCGAGGGGCGGCACCGCGGCAACCGGCGGGGTCGTGTCGAGCGGTGGCGCCACCAGCAGCGCGGGCGGCGCCACCGGCACCGGAGGAGTGACCGCAAGCGGCGGTACGCCCGCCGGCTGTTCCGGCCCGGTGGGGACGCTCAGCGGTCCGCTTTCCACCGGCATCATTTTCACGGACGATCAGGGTAATCGCGTGAACGCGCACGGTGGCGGCATCATCAAGGAAGGCGACTCGTACTACATGCACGGCGAGTACTTCCTAAGCACCAGCACCGACAACAACTTCAATGGCTTTTCCATGTACTCGTCCAAGGACTTGGCCACGTGGAAATGGGAAAAGATGATTCTGCCGCAACAGTCAAGCGGGCTGCTTGGCCCCGACCGCAAGGGCGAACGGCCCCACATCATCAAGTGTCCCGCGACCGGCGAATTCGTGCTCTACGCGCACGCGGCCTCGCTCGACTACCAGACCGACAAAGAAATCGTCTACGCGACATCAGCGACGGTGAACGGCGACTACACGTTCAAAGGGTCGCTGACCGATGCGAGCGGCACGATCGCCTCCCACAGCGACATGAGCGCGCTCACCGACGGAGCCAAGGCGTACGTGATCACCGAAAGCGGACACGTCTACACCCTGGCGAACGATTGCCACAGCTGGCTGACCGACATCACCTACTCGGCAGTCAACGGGAGCTCGGGCGGCGGAGAATCCCCGACGCTATTCAAGGCTGGCAGCACCTACTACTGGATCATGTCGAACAAGACCGGCTGGCGCGCCAACAACAACTTCTATTCGACGGCGCCCGCCATCACCGGACCGTGGACCTACCAAGGTCCTATTGCGCCCGTCGCCGACGCGTCGAACGTGCTCTCCGATGAACGGACGTGGCTCTCGCAAGTCACGTGGGTTGCACCCGTGGTTGGCTGCAAGGGTACGACCTACGTCTTCTGGGGCGATCACTGGGACGGGACGCAAGACACGACGGCACCCGGCAAGCACAACTATCTGACGGGCTACGTCTTCCAGCCGATCGTCTTTGCCGGCACGGCAATTTCACTACCGACCTACCACGAGACATGGAAGCTCGACGTGGGTGCGGGCACCTGGTCGAATTGAATCGCAGCACCTCTGGGACCAGCGCGCGGTTCTACTTCACGTAGATATCGGGCTTGGGCGGATCGGCCATGCCGGCGCCGATGTGGAAGCCCACGTGCGGCGGCTGGTTGTAACTCGACTGTTCGAACGAGAC
>CAZTTW010000617.1:0-3606 GCA_964616265.1 uncultured Myxococcales bacterium
GCCGGCGCGATAGTGATGGAATCGCCCGTGTGTACGCCCATGGGATCGAAGTTTTCGATCGAGCAGATGATGACGGCGTTGTCTTTCCCGTCGCGCATCACCTCCAGCTCGTATTCCTTCCAGCCGAGCACCGATTGCTCGACGAGGACTTCGCCGCGCGGGCTTTGCTGCAGGCCCCAGTTCACCTTGGCGTCGAATTCCTCGGCGTTCCAGGCGATGGCGGCGCCCGAGCCGCCCAGGGTGAACGACGGGCGCAGGATGACTGGATAACTCACACCGGCCTTGGCTGCGATGTCGATCTGGATGGTGCGCGCTTCGGCCAGCGAGTGGGCGTAGCCCGAGAACGGCACCTTGAGGCCGATGTTGTGCATGGCCTGCTTGAAAAGGTCGCGGTCTTCGGCCTTTTCGATGGCGGCCACCTGGGCGCCGATGAGCTTGACGCCGTATTTTTCCAGCACGCCGGCCTTGGCCAATTCGATGGTCAGGTTGAGCGCGGTTTGCCCTCCGAGCGTCGGCAAGAGCGCATCCGGCCGTTCGCGCTCGATGATCTTGGTGACGATCTCGAGGGTGAGCGGCTCGACGTAGGTTCGATCCGCCAGCTCGGGATCCGTCATGATCGTGGCGGGATTGGAATTCACCAACACCACGCGATAGCCCTCTTCGCGAAGGGCCTTCACGCCCTGCGTGCCCGAATAATCGAACTCGCAAGCTTGGCCGATGACGATGGGGCCAGAACCAATAAGGAGGACGGTCTTGATGTCTGTTCTTCGCGGCATTACTCGGGCTTCTTGAGTTTCAGGACGTGACCTTCTCGGTCGAGTTGAAATCCATCGGGAAGTTTCTTTTGCACGCCGCCGCGGTGGCCTTGAACCAGCCAGCCGAGCTCGGCGAAGCCTTCGGCGATGCGAAGGCGCAAGCGCAGGCTCTCCTCGCTGTCGGAAATGAAGAGATCGAGGAGCTTCTCTCGGGCTAGCTCCTCGTCCTTGAGGACGACAAGCGTCTCAACGGTGGCAAGCCGCACGCCTTCGTCCATGTCGCCGAGGTAGGGCGCCACCAGCTCGGCCGCCCGTTTGTTCTTCATCAGGCCGAGGTGACGAATGAGCTGAACCTTCTTCGTGGGGTCGCGCTCGTAGCCGGGCTCGTGGCGGGCCAGGATCTCGGCAACGACGTCCAGCTCGGCTTCCTTGCTGGGCGCGATTTTCTGCAGCACGCGCAACGGCCACGACACCGAGTCCGCCGAAATCAAGTAGCGCTTGACGGCAGGCAGCGCGGCTTCGCCCTTGGCAACCAAGGTGTCGAAGACCCACTCCTTCTCCTGCTCGTCCTCGATGGACTTGTCGTACATCATGCCGAAGCGGCGCAGCAGGCCGTAAAGCGCCTCGTCCGAGCCTTCGCTGGCCAGCGCTTCCATCGCTTTGTAGCGGTCGCCGGTTTGCGCGTACTTGTTGATGGCGCGCTGGATATTTCCGGCACGCGAGCGCTCCTCGCGCTTCTCTTTGGAGAAGATATCTAACAGCCCCATGGCGAGTTGGCGGACTCTATACCATGTTTGGGCGCGAATCGTTGTATACAGGGACGGCCGCGCAATATTCATGATTGCTGGCAGCCTGGGTGGTCGGACGGCCCTCCAGACGCGCCTTGGCACGCGGTTTCGTCGTGGACATCAGCAGCAAGGAATCGCACACCCCGGACTCGGGCGAAGGCAAGGGCGAGGCCGCGTCAGGTGGTCGTGACGTTGTCCGCCGGGCACTTGGCTGGTGCTGGACGGGCAAGGTGTCGGACGCGTGGTGCTTCGCGATTGGCTACCTGCTGGCGCTGCCTTTCTTCCTGGCGCCGCTCTTCGCCACGCGGCTTCTGCCCGGCCTGGATTTGCCCTTCCACCTGGCGGCGGCGGACATGCTGTCCAAGGTGGGGCTCCCCGATTCGCCTTACGCTCCTTATTATGAGGGTGGCCTGCGCATCGCTCCTTACGCCGCGCACTTCATTGCGCTGGTGGGGCTGGGCAAGGTCATGGGTCTCCTTGCCGCCCACAAGCTCATCGTCATGGTCTATGTGGCGGGCATGCCGCTCGCCATGGCGTCGCTGCTGGCGGCCTGTCGGCGCAGCCGGATCCCGGCGCTGCTGGCGTTTCCGCTGGCCTACAACCTGACGCTGCACTACGGATTCATCAGCTTCGCGCTGTCGCTGCCCGTCGTGCTGTGGTTGCTCGCGGAGATGACGAAGCTCGTACACGCCGAGACCCGCCGCGCTTTTGTCCTTCGTTGGATCGGGACGGCGGCGGTCGCCATTCTGCTCTTTCTCTGCCATCTGCAGAACTTCCTCTACGGCGTGTGTGCCTCGCTGGCCTTTGCCGTTCTGTCCGTGGCGTCCTGGCGGCGCAAGCTGGTGGCGAGCTTGGCGCTGGTGCCTGCCTTTGCGGGCCTGGCCTATTGGCACCTGACCTCGCCGCCGGTCGTGGGACAGGCGAAGCTGACGGCGAAGCTGGCGTGGACCTTTCTCAAACGCCATCGGCTCGACGATCTCGGCGCTGCCAAATGGACCGACGATCTGTGGCACCGGATCCTGTTGATTCCGGCTCACGCCATGCGCGGGTTCGTGGACGGAAGTCACGTGCCCGCTTGTCGCGGCCTCTTCCTGATCATGGTTGCCTACGTCTTGGTCGGCATGATCGCCTGGTCCGCGCCTGGCGAAAAGAAAGAGCCGCGTCCTCTGCGCCGTCGCCGCATGCGCATGGCAGGGCTCGTCGCCTTCCTGGGTGCTTTGGCCGCTTATCTGGCCCTGCCGCACCACCTGCAGGAAATGGAGCTGATGACCTTTTTTCCGCGCTTTTCGGTGCTGGTGCTGCTCATGTTCCTGCTGCTCGTGCCCTCCGGCCTTTTGCGTTTGCGCGGCCTTTTCGTCGTGGCGCTCCCGCTTCCGGCGCTGGTTTTCGGCGCGCTTTACGGGCAGCAGCTTTACCGGCACTACAAAGCCTACGGTGCCGAGATTGCGGGTTTCGTCGCCGTGGCGGAGAAGACGCCGCCGGGGGGCAAGGCCCTGGGTTTGGTGTTCGATCGGCGTTCCTCCGTGATGCAGGTCGAGTCCACGCTGATCGGCATTCCTAGTTTCTATCCGGCTCTCCGCCCCGCCAAGGGCAGCATGGTGCCCCCCAACTATTGCGGCCTTCGCCACATGCCGTGCCGGCTCAAGGTACCGGCCGAGTTCGCCACCTCGCCGTGGTTGCCCTTGTCGTTCGCACCGGCGGCGATGCTGCCCACGTTCGACTACTTTTTCGTGCGCAGCCAGCCGCCCACCTTCGATCCGTTTCGCGGCTACCACGGCATGGTCGAGCTGGTTGCCCAGTCCGGCCTGTGGGCGGTGTATCGCAAAAAGCCCGGACCCATCGTTCCCGATCCGCCACCGCCGCGTCCGGCTCCCGTGCCAGCGCCTGCGGCAATCGTCGCGCCAGCGCCGGTCGCGCCACCGCCAACGCCTTCCAAACCCGTTCGCGCTTTGCGTGGCAAGAAGCGTTGAAGCGCGCGCGCTCCGGCGGCATAGTTGCGTCTAGTCATCATGAGCAACGTTGAAGTATCGGCATCTATCCTTTCCGCAGATTTCACCCGACTC
>CAZTTW010000618.1:0-3597 GCA_964616265.1 uncultured Myxococcales bacterium
ACGAAGGTCCCACAGCCACACGCCTACGTCAGGAGGGGGATCGGCGAGGATTTACTCTTGATCGACCAGGGCGACGCGGATGAAGCCCATATGGGGTCCGTCGTTGGGGCTCGTCATGGCACTGCGTGCGTTTTCCGGCGACCCTTCGTTGGTCAGGACCAGCTCCACCTCACCCTTGGGAAGCTCGTCGTGGAGCATTTTTGCCATCTCTTTGATTCTGCGCGAGGCATCGTCTAGGGAAATTCCGGGCGAGAAGCGCACGTAGACGCGCTCCATCGATTCGTCTATCTCGGGGAAGAAGGTGCTCGGAAGATGCGTAGAGGCCCAGCCTGCGCCGACGGTCAGAAGAAGACAGACGCCAATGATCCAAAGGCGCACGCCCAGCGTCCGGCGGAGAATGCGCGAGTAGACATTGGCGAGGCGTTCGATTGCGTCTCCGAGTTTCTTGCCGATGCCGTGCGCCTCCTTGTCGCTCAGCAAGAAGCGACAGGCCACCGGAGTCACGAACATGCTGATGAAATAGGAAGCGATCATCGCGACGGCGACGGTGAGCGCCAGCGGAGCGAAGAGCTTTTTCGCCAGGCCAGCCAGGAGAAGTACCGGCAGAAGCACCGCGATGGTCGTCAGGGTCGACGCGAGCACGGGAAGCGCGACGGCATTCGTACCCTCGAGCGCAGCTCGATACCGGCTCATGCCTTCGCGATGATGGCGATGGATTGATTCCAGGACCACGACCGCGTCGTCCACCAAGCGCCCCATGGCGAGCGTCAAGCCGCCTAAGGTGAAGGAGTTGAGAGTCTGGCCCGTGGCGTAGAGGATGATCAACGTGATCGCGAAAGACAGTGGGATGGCAATCGCCACAATCAACGTACCCCTGAGGCTTTGCAGAAAGATCAGGATGACTAGGGAGATGAGCACCAAGGCTTGCAACACCTCTCGCTTCAGACCAGAGTAAGAGGTCTTGACGAAGGTGGATTGATCGAACACCGGTTTGACCACCATCCCTCGCGGCAAATTCGTAAGTCCGGCGACAACCTTCTTAACGGCATCGACGATTTGAATGGTGTTGCCTCCGGGGATTCGCAGGACGTTCAGGTAGACGGCGTTCTCGCCATTGACCGAAACCGTTTGCGTAGGCGCGGCGCCGCCGTCTTCAACTTGAGCGACGTCTTCGATATAGACGGGGCTGCCATGGACTAGCTTGACCATCGCGTCGCCGATCTGCCCAACATGTTTGGGTACGGCGTCGGTGTAAACATTGGCATCGAAAGTAGACGAAATGAACTCCCCCGAGGGCAAAAGCGCGTTGGATTGAGCGACGGCGGCGGCGACTTCCTCCGCCGTGACACCGCGCGATTGCGCCTCAGCGCGGTGTACGATGACGTTGATTTGTCGCTGGCGCCCGCCATTGGGGGACGCACTTGCAACCCCAGGTATGCCCTCCAGCAGCGGTTCGATGTTATTGAGCGCGTAGTCATAGAGTAACGGTCCTGTGAGGCCACCTCCCGAAACCGTAACCTGAACGACGGGCGCGTTGGTCGGGTCGAATTGCAGAACGAAAGGCGGGATAACCCCGAGCGACTTAGGGACAGCAGACATGGCGAACTGCACCTGCTGTTGGACAAGTGTCTGAGCGGAGTTCAGATCCGTTCCCCATTGCAACCAAACATAGGCAATGCTGAGGTTGTTGCGCGACTCACTTTGGACGTGCTCGACGCCCGGGGTGGCGCTCACGTACTTCTCGATCCTCCAGGTGAGTGTCTTTTCGACGTCTTTCGCTGCCAGACCCGGGGCTAGGGTGCCGACGACGAGTACGGGTGGTGTCAGATCTGGGAACGTGTCGATAGCCATCCGGGGCGTCACCACCCAGGCAAAGACGAGCGCGGCGATGCCGAGCATCAAGCTGGCGAGCGGGTTGCGCAGCGATAGCCGGGTCACAGCGGCCTTCCAAAGCCTCCACCGCGCGCTCCAGCGTCCTGGCCACCGGTGGTTGGCGCAGCCTCTATTCGCGGCTGTACCGAGTCCCCGTCCGAAAGCAGTGCGCGCCCTTCGGTCACCACCTGGGTGTTGGCCGGAAGGGCCGTGGGATTGAAGTATAGGCCGCCCGCTCGCTCCCCGAGCACCGGCACCTCGCGCAAGTGGGCAATGGCTCCGTCGACCACGAAGAAGCTGGCTTTGCCTTCCTGTTGAGTCGCGGCATACAGGGGGATCTCGACCGCTGGGACGGGATGTCCTACGTCAATGCGAACGATCGCGGTAGTTCCGGTAGGGTATTGACGGCGTGGGTCTGAGATGTCGATCTCGAAGTGAATGGTTCGTGTGGTGGAGTCTGCCTTGGGCGCGCGGCGAGATACGGTCGCAACCACCTTGGCGCCCGTAGAGAGCATGTCGATTCGGACCGGCGCGCCGATGTGGGCAACCGCGAAGTCCTTTTCCGGTGCGTCCACGGTCACGCGCACTCTACTGCGATCGACGACCGAGACGATGGTCGTCCCAGGGTGCACGAAGGCCCCCGGATCGATGGTGCGGGTTGCAATTTCTCCGTCGAAGGGGGCCTTGAGAATACAGTCATGGACATCCAGCGAGGCGCCCACAAGCTTTGCCTTGGCTTCGAGAAGCTGCGCCCGCTCGGATGAGCTCTGCGCCGTCGTTTGCTCCACCTGGTTCGCGCCAATAAAGCCACCCTTCAACATCGAGGTTTCCCTTGCCGCTTGGTCGGACATTGCACGTTGGTGTTGGTCGACGGCCTGCGCCTGCATTTGAACAGCTCTGCTGGCTGCGTTCGGGTGCGAGCAGTCAAGGGTGGCCAGGATCTGCCCCTGCACCACCGTGTCGCCTGGTCTTACTAGGACGGTTGCGACATAGGCGGAAATGTATTGGGGGCCAACGCTCGCCTCGATCCACGACTCGACCACGCCGACATACTTTCGACTATCCGAATAGGTTGTCGCTTGCGCTTCGACAACGGATACGGGCCGAGGCACGGCACTCAGCGATACACGGTTTACCTTCCCATCGGCGTGGTGCACCAGTACCGCCACCACGAGCAAGACAATGACTGCGAGCGCTACAATAACAAGGACCTCACGACGATGACCGTAGCCGCCCGTGGTCGGCTCAACCGGTCCGACCACGGGTTCCCTTTGATCGACGTTGGCGGTCAACTTTGCCTCATGGCGGGCGAGGGAAGCACGTGTTGGGCCAAGCAGTCGATGCCGACCATTCGGGTGGACTGACGACGCCACCGCTGGCAAATAGTCGGCCACTGCGCTGCGCATGACCATCGCCGAGATCCATCGAATCGAAGGAGTCCACGTATCGATTGACTTGGTCGGCGAGTTGTTCCGTCTTTTCGGTCACGCCAGCTCCACGCCGGTGCATCGAGTCCGAAACCGCCGTACACCAGGCAGATGGTCGATTGGGCAAACCGCGAGATCTGGCAATGAGCCGGCGAGAACAGCAGTCGAGCTTCTGCGCCTGCCCGCGTTCCGTATGGGACAGACAGAATCCCTTGCCTCCCTGCTAGCCATATTATCTTTACTGTGAAGATGGTCTGTGGGGAATTATTCCCGGTCCAAAGCGGGATAATTCCCGAGT
>CAZTTW010000619.1:0-3593 GCA_964616265.1 uncultured Myxococcales bacterium
CGCGACATACTCACGGAGAGAACCATTTTGGCCGGCCACTAGATAAACCATTGGCGCAAGAACAAGGCATCTGCGCCCGCTTCCAGCATAGCGCCTACTCCATGTTCTATCCGGTCGGCGGAATAGAGGTCATCGTCGTCCCATTGGCAGACAAGATCTCCGCGCGCCTCTTCGACGCTGACATTCCTTAGCTCTCCCAAAGCGAGCCCGGGCCCGACCATAACAAGCCGAACATCATCCCCTGATTGGCGGATCAGGGTCTTCAAGTCCTCCTCAACATGGTCGCAAACGATGACTAACTCGCGAGACTTGTAGGTCTGCTGTTTGAACTGGTCGATCGAAAGCCGCGTCCGCGCTATGTCCCCACGTGTGACCATGAGACAGGAGACCATCGGTCCAGTCACGGACGTTGCGGCGCCCGCGATGGTTGCGTGAGGCGCTTTCAGGCCGCCGTCGCAGGATTGCAATGTCCGGACATACACGTAAGTCTGACGCAATTGGGGACGATCCTTCCGCCACCTGTCAGTGCACGCGGGCCGCAACGCGGTCAATGAGCCTGCAGGGCGGCAGCTCACGTTGGCAAGAGCAAGCTCGCTGTCCCCAGAGAAGTCCCCACCGGTGCTTCGATAGAAACCGGCCGACCTGCACGACCACCGTAAGCCTCAGTGACCCTTGAACGGGATTTTACGCAAACGGGCGCCGTCGACGAACCGGTGCCACAGACTTCTTGGACCGGTTACGAAGCGACTGTTGAACTCTTCGAGATAGATTCGGGCCCACCGAGCCAACGGGTGAAGAGCTTCTTCGTCACGGCGTCGTGACCTCGCGGGGATCAAATCGCTGTCTGCAAGGGACGTTGCGATCCCATGAACGAAGACCGCCTGAATGCAAAGACCGGGGTCCGCTTGCCGCACGGAGAGACCGTGCGCTTTGATCTGATAGCTATCGCTGACAACACGATCGGCGGGTCTGGTGAGCAGGCGTCCCCGCGTCGTCAAAGCCCTCGCTGCGCGCCTATTGACGATATAGGCGCCCGCGCCCCACACGCGGTCGAAATACCGATCGATCGATATCCCCTCGATTTCTCGATCGCCTGGGCGGCAGAGCACCTCTTGGGTGGGCGAAGACTCGATCCTCAGAACGTCTTCTCGCGGCTCGCGCTCATATAAACTCAAGAAGCCTGGCAATACGGGCGACAGTATCGTGTCATCCTCCAGCACCAGCGCCAGCTTGTCGCCGGACGCTAGGAAGGCGCCGAGCGCCTTGAGATGGCTGAGTGAGCACGCGAGTTCGGACGACGTCTGCCATCTGAGCCGCGCCGCGTTGCAATAGCGGTCCTTCAACTCGTCACTGATTTCAGCTGGCGTAACCCCAGCAATGCGTTCGGCGGCTAACCCAAGTCGGGCGAACTGCTCCTCCATGAACGCTCGACGATCCGGGCGCCGATCCAGATTGATGAAGTAGATGTGCACCGACGCTAGTCCAGCCGCCGCCGTCCAAAGCGCAGGGCCGCCCAGAGCGGCGATTTTGCGTTCCAGATCCTGGATCTCGCTCGCCCAGCCCTCACTGCTAACCTTGCCCTTTCGATGTCGTTGGCGATCGGCGGGCCGCGCGACGGGATGCTAGCTGACGGAGGACGAGGACCGAATTGGAGTTCGAAGTCACAGACTACGCAGTCATAGCCCTCAATCTTGTCGCCTTGACCAATTTCATCGCTGTCAGCTGAATCACCAATCATCGTTGCGACCCGAACTCGATTCTTTATGAGACTAGCAGCGGCGGCTTTTCCCTTACTCCTCAGCATAGGGCACGCGCATTCTGACTGCTCCCTCGATTGCCCGCCGCCAGGCTTTCTTCCCTCCTAGAACGACGTCCCTGTGCAGCGCTTTGGCGAGCATGCGCAACGGCGATGGGCGCTCCGTTCTGGCCGGCATCAAGTCGCTCGAGACGTAAGGCCTGCCCGCGTGCTGCTTCCGATTTGAGACCTGGATGCACAAAGCGGGATTTGCTTGAAGCGGACGCAGATGACGACACAGCGAGGACGTGTCGAAGAAGAGCTGCACGTCGATTTCCTTAAGGCGCGGCCGCGCGTCAGCCAGGATTAACTTCGCTCCCTCCTGCGAAACGAGGTATCCGGCAGCACCCCGCTCCCATCCCGTATACCGATGCAATGTTGCGCCAGCATATTCCGCGACGCTGGGCGACATTGTCAGGTTGGCGATATGAGCTGTCTCCAGCCGCACAATCAACGCGTGTGGCGACCGCTGCTCAAATGCGGCCAAAAATCCCCGGAAGCGGGGCGAAAGCTCGACGTCATCCTCCATTACAACTCCCCACCGTTGCCCCTCGGCGATCATCTGTCTCAGCGCTTTCAAGTGGCTCAGACCACAACACACCGCCGGCTCTGGAACGGTGGCCTTGCCGTCGGCGCGCCGCCCCCATTCCTCCGTCATCAACTCGGCTGGCGTGATTGCCTCAACTCTTGCGGCCGTGAGGCCAAGCATACTGAACTGTCGATCCATGAAATCGCGACGGTCCAGCCTGCTGGCGAGGTTAATATAGTAAATCGGCAACATCTGTCCGCTCGCGGTGAAAATATCAACGTAACTGATATGCGCTCGCTAGTAGCTCAT
The DNA here is from genome assembly GCA_964616265.1 of uncultured Myxococcales bacterium. GTDB lineage: Bacteria > Myxococcota_A > Polyangia > Fen-1088 > Fen-1088 > Fen-1118. The sequence continues at coordinate 2,634 of CAZTTW010000619.1, forward strand.
GATCAATAGAACATCCCGGTGGATTACTGAGGTGCTACTGCCTCGATGTCAACATGTGCTACGGTATACGCGCTAAACTTATCCTCCACCGCGTTAGGTTGGGCCGAGAAGAGCCCCACTTCGTTCGCCCTCTGGAGAGGCTGAGCGTCGGCGACCGCGATTGACGCCATCGGAAAGTCATCGCCAACCGGCTGAACTCAAGGGAGACCGCTGCCATCAAACGGTCGCGAGCGACGCGCCCTGCCCGGGATCCGATCGCGGCGTTCCCCCGATGCCGCCGGTGACGATCCTGGGCACCAGTGTCAGAATGGTCGACCGCTGGCTCACTCTGCGCGAGTGCGGATATCACGGCCCCATTGTCGCCGTCTCCTGGCATGGCTTCACGCCGCTCTGCCATGGCGCCTACCCTACGCCGCTGTCGCTTCCTGCAGTCGCGCTCGCTAGGTCGACAAGCGAGTCCATGCTCTGGCTGCGCGATCTCGCGACGCAGGTCACTCACTAGCGCATTGCCGTCGATGCGATACGGCCCCACACCCAACGCATCTGGCAATCTTGGTCACAAACCGAGCGACGCCGCTTCCTCCGCCACGCCCGCCGCCACTGGGATGTGCGTCGGCATCGCGTCGCGCCTGATATTTGCCGTCGGGCTCGCGCAAGAACTCGCCGAAGGGTCGGTCCGCGTAGTAGTGCGTGCGCACGAGACCAGGGCCGGCGACTGCCTGTTCGATTGCAGAGGGCACCTACCCGACTGGTCGGACCTTTCGAGTCCGCTCATTGCGTCTCTCGTCTGCAACGGGCTTGTTCGTCCCGACCAGCTAGGGATTGGCCTCGACGTGGCGCCGGACTGCAACCTTGTCGCGCAACGGCCAGCCATGGCCCCAGCTGTTCGCAAGCGGCCCGATTACTCACGGGCGTTTTTGGGAGATCGAAGCGATTCCGGACATAAGAATGCAGTGCGAA
>CAZTTW010000620.1:0-3584 GCA_964616265.1 uncultured Myxococcales bacterium
CCGTCGGCAAAGGTCACCGTCACCTTCGAGGCGTGCTCCGCCACGTGGCTGTTGGTGATGATGTTGCCCGCGCTATCGATCACGACGCCCGAGCCGGTACCGCGGCCGGGCGATGGCGTTTGCGGAAAGCCGTCAAAAGGTGTCCCGCCGAAGAAGTGCTCGAAGAAGCGCTCCATGTCGGGCGGCACGTCGTCCCGCCGCAAGTGGCGGCCGCCGGTGGTCTTCGGCGCTTCCAGCTCGACGTCCAGACGCACGACGCTGGGCCGCAAGGCTTTTGCCGTGCTGGCGAAGCCTTGCGACAGCGAGCGCGCCTCCTGTGGCACCTGGGTCTTGGGCGTAATCGCCGCCGGAGGTTGCGATTGGGCCTCGGCCCTCGGCAGCGCGTGCGGTCCAAAGCCAACGCCCGCAGCCAGTCCCAGAATCCCGAATCCCATTGAGAGCAGCAAAGTCTTGCGCATGATTCTTCGTCCTTTGTGCCGCGCCAAGCAGGCGACGCAGCTTGTTCGTACGCGTAAAACCGCGGAGCGGTCTCTTTTCTTCCCGCAAACTCCTCTCTTTACAAAGTGACCACGGACGCGCGAAAAGTCGACCGATCGTGCTGCTTCATCAAACCATCATCAAGCTCAAGGCGCGCCCGCGCGGTTTCCATCTGGTGACGAGCGAAATTCTCGGCTCCATCCCGGAAATCGCTGGGGTACGGATGGGGCTTTTGCATCTTCTGCTCCAGCATACGTCCGCGTCGCTCTTTCTAAACGAAAATGCCGACCCCGACGTCCGCGGCGACTTCGAACGCTGGAGCAACCAAGCCATCCCCGAAGGTGCGTCCTATTTCATGCACACGTTGGAGGGGCCCGACGACATGCCGGCACATCTGAAGTCGGGCGTCTACGGCGCATCACAAACAATTCCTGTACGCGACGGACGCCTGCTTCTTGGAACCTGGCAAGGCGTGTATCTTGGCGAGCACCGTGACGACGGCGGAAGCCGTACCGTGGTCGCCACCTTGATTGGGAAGGAGTAAGCGATGTCGAGCGATGGAGACAAACCGAGGAAAGGCCTTACGTACCGCGAGGCGGGCGTGGACATCGACGCGGGCGACGCGCTCGTCGAGCGCATCAAGGGCCACGTCAAACGCACCATGCGCCCCGAGGTCCTGAGCGGCCTCGGCGGGTTTGCGGGCCTTTGCGGCTTACCCAAGGGTTACAAGAACCCAACGCTGGTGGCCTGCACCGACGGCGTGGGCACCAAGCTGAAGCTGGCCTTCATGATGGACAAGCACGACACCGTCGGCGTCGACTTGGTGGCGATGAACGTCAACGACCTCGTCGTGTGCGGCGCCGAGCCGCTGCTCTTTCTCGACTATTTTGCCGCCGGACATTTGGAAGTCGGGGTTGCCGAACAGGTGATTTCCGGTATCGCCGACGGCTGCAAACAGGCAGGCTGCGCGCTCATCGGCGGCGAAACCGCCGAGCTGCCCGGCTTTTACGCCAAGGGCGAATACGACCTGGCCGGCTTCTGCGTGGGCGTGGTCGACAAAGAAAAAGTCATCGACGGCAAAGCGCTCGGGGCGGGCGACGTCCTGCTGGGGCTGGCGTCGACGGGCTTCCATTCGAATGGATATTCCTTGGTTCGCCGCGTATTCCTCGACGAGGCGAAGATGGATCTGGCGAGCAAGCCCGCCGAGCTCGACTGCACCCTGGGCGAGGCGCTGCTGCGCCCGACCCGCATCTACGTGCGTGCTTTGCGACGGTTGGCAGCGTCCGGCCTGATGAAAGGCGCGGCCCACATCACGGGCGGCGGCTTGGTCGACAATCCCACCCGCATGGTGCCCCCCACGGCCAAGCTGAAGCTGCAAATCAAGATGGGAAGCTGGGATCTGCCTCCCGTGTTTTCCATGCTCGCCCGCCTGGGCAACGTGGCGCCCGATGAAATGCGCCGCACGTTCAACATGGGCATCGGCATGGTCATCGCGGTGCCCGCCGGGGCCGCCGACGCTGCCCAATCGATTCTCGAGCTCGAAGGCGAGAAGGTCTTCACCATTGGCAGCGTCGAGCGCGCGGACGAGGTCGAGGCTCCCGTGGAGTTCATCGCTTGAGAACCGCCGTTCTCGCCTCGGGCAGCGGGACCAATCTGCAGGCGCTCATCGATACCTGGAAAAACGGTTCGCTAGCGCCTGCGGAGCTCGTGGCGGTAGGCGCGAACATACCCGGTTGCGCCGCGCTGGAGCGTGCGCAGAAGGCCGGCATCGAGACCTTCGTTCTCTCGCACAAAGCCTTTGCGTCGCGCGAGCTATTCGACGGCGCGCTGGTCGCCGAGCTTCGCAAGCGCGACGTCGAGCTGGTGGTGTTGGCCGGCTTCATGCGAGTGCTCACCGAAGTGTTCCTGGGCGCTTTCCCCTTGCGCGTGATCAACATCCATCCCGCCCTGCTGCCCGCCTTCCACGGGACGCATGGCCAGAAGCAAGCCGTCGACTACGGCGCGAAGATCGCCGGCTGCACCGTCCACTTCGTGGACAAAGGCACCGATACCGGACCGATCATCGCGCAAGCCGCGGTCCCGGTATTACCCGACGACAGCGAGGACAGCCTGCGGGAGAGGATCCTAGGCGAAGAGCACCGGCTGCTGCCCGCCGTGGTTCGCGCCGTCGCGAGAGGCGACGTGACCGTCGAAGGAAGACACGTGCGAGTCAGAGCTGCGGCGAACAACAGCGACGCTCGCCTGCGCAGTCTGTAGGTTAGAATGCAGCCGCCCGCCGGGGTGGCGAAATGGTAGACGCCGCGGACTTAAAATCCGCTGATGCGAAAGCGTCGTACGGGTTCGAGTCCCGTCCCCGGCACGAACAGTCATTTCTCGTCAAACACTTCTCGCACCCGCGGCAGCGACACAGCCACGTTGGCGCCGACCCTAGACCGACTGATAGTCGAGGCTGCTGCCCTTATGCAGCTTCTTTGCGACGGCGTGCAGTTCGCCGTGCAGCTTGACTCCTTTGTGCAACAGGTTGGCGGACTCCTTTTCGAGCCCATAGTCCGCGGCCACCTTGCGTGGATTTCGAGTCAATGCGCCGGCAAACTTCTTGTCCGTCAATGCTCTACCAATGATCTCGTGGATCTTGTGCGTGTCTGTGCCGACTGCCTTTGATGTCTTCGACTTCGCCATTGTCACTCCTCTTAGTTAGGCCGCTGTGAAACGCGATGCTGCTTCTGATTTCTACTGCTCGGCTTCCCGCGGCGCAAGTGCCATAGTGGAACACCAAGGCACGAGCCAGCCGGGTTGAGCACGAAGTAAAATCAAAAGCGTACGAGCGGAAACTTGACGTATGGTTGGCGAATCGCGGGCGCTCGCCATTCCCGGGCGGTTGCTCGGCGACGCTGCAAACACAGCCAGGACAATCACCATGCCGACAAAGCAAGTGCACTTTGAAAGTCATCCCTTTCTCCGTATGGGTAAGGCCCCCGCCAAGCGCGACCGGCGCAATATCCAGCTCGGTTATTTGCTCAGGATGGAAAAAATTCGGAAATCGCCGACACAATGGGATTTCGATGCGGACGTCGCCAGCGCACCGATTCCGACGCCGATGTTCGCCA
>CAZTTW010000621.1:0-3579 GCA_964616265.1 uncultured Myxococcales bacterium
GCGCGCCGAACAGATTCCCGTGGTCGGTCATCGCGACCTGCTTCATGCCCAGCGACAGCGCCTTGGGGAAAAGCTCGTCGAGCCGAATGGCGCCGTCGAGTAAGCTGTACTGCGTGTGAAGATGAAGGTGGGTAAAGCCCGGCATGGCGAAGGTGGGTTTACTCGTGAGATGCACGAAGGTCAACGACCGCAACTCGTGCTAGCGTAACGCACGAACGAGGCCTCATGCTCCGGCGCTTACGCACTACGACCTTCGTCTGCTGCCTGGGTGCGACCGCGGCCCTAGCCGGCTGCCGGTCCGATCCACCCTTGGCCTCGCCCGATGCCGGAATCCCAGCGGGTCTGGCCATGGATGTCTCGCCACCGACGCTAGTCATTCGCCCCGGCAGCAGCGGACGCGCGCTTTTTTCCCTGCGCGACGCAAACGGTGCCGCCGTGCCGAACTACCCGCTCAGCTTCACCACCGTCGACGAAAACGGCAATCCAGCGCCAGTCGACGCCCGCCTTTCGGCACCCCAGGTCCTGACCCAAGACGACGGAAGCGCAGCGCTAGAGATCATGCTTGGCAACTGGGCCGGCCAGAGCTTGCCGGTTTCGTTTGCCGTCCAAGCAACCTGCGCTGGAGGCGTCACCGCCGCGGTCGACGTCATGGTCACCACGAACGCGTACTCGGTGGAAGTCGTGCCGGTTGCTGCCGAAGACCTCCTCGGCACGGGCGCCGCCAACGTCAAGACGACGCGGTTTCTGTTCTACGACGACACCACCTGCGGAGAGCTCGACTTGACCGACCTGAACAGCCTGACCTCAGGGAGCGCGCGGCCGCGCACGCCGCACACGGTGGCCGCCTACGGTTCCTGGGTCTTCTCCGGTATCGCGGGCACCGGCAGCAGCGCCGTCGTCGGCATCGGGCTCGACAGCAACACATTCCCGCTAATCTCCGGATGCGTCGACATCGCGGGCGCGTCTCTGTCGGAAAGCCAGACCATGATCACTACCCTGTACATGGATCGGCTATACCCGATTCCGCGCGGCACGTTCGACGTCTCGTCCGATTTCGTGCTGACGCCCGCTCCGGCCGCACTCGGCCCGGCGCAATCGACTTGGGCAATGTGGTCCCTCTGCGGTTTGGATCCGGCTCGTCTGTGGCTCGACTGCACGCTCGATGCCCTGAATACGACGGCCGCCGATCCTCTCGACTGCGTCCCGATCGAAGGCTCGGAGGGCACCCTCGGCGCCAGTATCGTTGCTCGGCGTGGCACCGTGGTGGCCCCCGTGAGCGGCACGACGATCGGCACCACGTCGAACGACGCGGGGACATCCTGCCGCGGCCCTCTCGACAAATCGGGAAATCGCAGCCTGGAGTCGATCATCGACGGCCTGTTCGCCAACGCTCGGACCCAGCTTCAAGCCAGCAAGCTCGATGCCTTTTCAGACGAGATCGCCTCGTTGCTGCGCGAGATACGGCTGGACTCGCAGCTCGACATCACCGACGCCGACAGCATCAACAACTTTCTCGTCGAGCACAGCTTGGTCCAAATCACCTTTCCGTGGGCGATCGCACCGATCTCACTCAAGACGGCGTCGCTGGGTCTGCCGTATACGTCGGCGCAAGTGCAAGCGACGCTCAAGGCCGGCCAGCTCTCCTTGTCGAACCATGCTTTCACGCTCCGGCTTGGATCCACCACGCGCGCCGCCTTCGAAGCGACCAGCCTGAAATCGCGCAGCGCCGAAGACGCGGATAGCCTAGTGAAGGCCGTTTTCGGGCTTGCGCAATGGAAGGACAACACGGGAACACTCACCGGCTGCGCCGCCCTGGACGCCGCTCTCTGCGACCAGCTCAAGCAAGCGCGCGGCTGTCTGTCGAATGCTTGCCAAAGCGGCCTGACCGCGCTGGCGAGCAAGCTCGACCAAGCCTTCGACGGCCTCGACGGTAACGGCTTCGATTTCAAACTTTCGTCGGGTGCGGCCCCGGTGGTGGACTTCGGCGGCGACGGCTTGGCCGACGCGCTTGGTCTAGGGGGTGGCGCCGGCACGGTCTCGGCCGGGTCAGGAAGCTGGTACGCGACGTTCGATTCTCGAGGCAGCGACTTCACCGTCTACGGCTCGTGGACCGCCTCGCGACCGGCCGGAACGCAGTAGCAAGGCCGGCACAGGGCGCCGAAAGGTGGGGACTGGCCGGAAGCCCTCTCCCGTGAGATGATCTGGAGTCGGTCATGGGTCGGACTCCGGGATCGGAAGCAAAAGCGGCGAAAACGCTGTCGCCTCCTGGTGGCGACGCGTCGTCCATTCTTGCGCCAAGCAGCAACGAGGAAGAGATTCCTCAAAGCACGTCGGCAGCACCCACGACGCCATCGCCGCTCGTCAGCAGCCCCTCTCGCCTCAAGACGACGCAGACTTCCCCGACCTTTTCATCTGCAACACCGTCGAGCAATCGTGCCTCACTCAAAATCTCGGGAAGCCTCCAGGCCATCGTCAGCGATCCCAGCGTGATCGGGCTGGGCGCGCTCAGTACGCCGACACCTCTCAGCACACGTGGACTGCACGCTCCGGCCGTCACTCCAGACCCGGTCGTTCAGCCGTTCGTCACGCTGGGGCGCTATCAGTTGCTTTCGCGGCTGGCGGTCGGTGGCATGGCCGAGGTCTACCTGGCCCGGCAAGGTGAGCTCTCGGGGTTCAAGACGCTGGTCGTTGTGAAGAGAGTGCTGCCCCACCTTGCGGTCAAGCCCGACTTCATCGCCATGTTTCTCGACGAGGCACGCATTGCCTCGATGCTGGACCACCCGAACATCGTCCGCATTACCGAGGTTGGCCGCGTCGGCGACGAGTACTTCCTGGCCATGGAGCTGGTGCAAGGCAAGCCCCTGGCCTCGATACTTCAACAGTCGGAAAAGGCCAAGACGCTGCTTCCACACAATTTGTCTGCGCTTGTCGTGGCGAACGCCGCGGCCGGACTGCACCACGCACACCAACTCACGGACGCGTCCGGCCATCCGCTGGGTCTCGTTCATCGAGACGTTTCACCGCAAAACATCATGGTGTCGTTCGAAGGCGCGGTGAAAGTCATCGACTTCGGCATCGCTCGTGCGCTGGGCCGCCTCGGCGACACGATCTCCGGCTCGCTCAAAGGGAAGCTTGGCTACATGGCCCCCGAGCAGGCCCGCGGCGAGCAGGTCGATGCCCGCGCCGACCTTTTCTCCCTGGGAGTCGTGCTGTGGGAATGCGTCGCGGGCCGCCGGCTCTTTCTGCGCGAAAGCGAGCTGGCCACGCTGCGAGCCGTGGCCTACGAGCCCATCCCCAGCGTCAGCAAATTCGCCGAAGTCGATCCGGTCCTGGACGCTATCGTGCGCCGCTCTGTCACCCGCAATATCGACGAACGGTTTCAGGATGCCGAAGAGATGCGAATGGCGCTCGAACGTTGGGTCTTTTCCTGCGGCGGTGCCAGCACCCACGACCTCGCATCCATGATGAAGGCATGGTTTCCCGCCGAACACGTCCAATGGCAACGGGCGGCACGGCTGGCGCTCGACATGCAGGAATCCGATCCGCCCATCGAGGTCGCGTTCCCCAATCTCAGCACCG
>CAZTTW010000622.1:0-3570 GCA_964616265.1 uncultured Myxococcales bacterium
GTCAGTGTATGAGTCCTGTCGACAGTGCGATAGGACCAAGCGGCGGAGGTACTGGCGGCGGCGCTGGCGGTAGCGGTAGCGGAGACGGCAGTGGCGAAACCGCTGGTTCCGGTAGCGAGGGCGGGCACAGCGGAAGCGGTCTATTTCGGCACTTGCACAATCTGGGGCAAGGGCGACGGCGTCGGCCCCTGGGTCATGGCGGATCTGGAAAACGGCCTTTGGGCCGGAGACGTCAGCCCGTACAGTCTCAATCAGTCGGTGCCCTTGAATTGGACGTACGTTACCGCTGTAGTGAAGGGGGATGTGGCAGGCAGCAACCACTGGTCTATCAAGGAGGGCAATGCGCAGTTCGGTCTTCTGATCACGCCCTTCGACGGACGACGGCCCTCCGCCAGATACAATCCCATGAGGAAGGAAGGCGCGATTGTCCTTGGTACCGCCGGGGACAACAGCAATGGCGCGCAAGGAAACTTCTTCGAAGGCGTCATGACCGCGCGCTACTCCTCGAATGCGGCCGACGACGCTGTCCAGGCAAACATCGTCGCCGCGTACGGGCCGTAGTTCAACCGAGGGACACACATGCATGGCGAAAATGCGATCCTGATGATTGGCCTTTGTGGAATCTCCCTGCGATGCGAAGGCCTCCGTGTGCTACGCGGCCGGTACCTCCAGCTCGTGCCCGGACGAAGCGCTGTGTGTCGGCGACAGCAAGGGGATGAACTGCGCCGTCCATTGCACGATCGATACGGACTGTCTGTCTGCCGGCACTGGCCTGGTCTGCATGCAAGGTTGCCCAACGTCCATTCTCAACGGGTTCTGTGTCAATACCAGCGCGAAGACGAGTTTCCTTGAGTACGCTTGCGACGGCAGTGAGGCCTCCACCGGAGGCGTGGCACAGGCTGGTCCCTGTAGCGTCCCTCGGCGCTGACCGCTACTTGCCGTAGACGCTCACGATGCTCTTCTGAATGGCGTCGTCGGTGGCGTTGCTCGTCTCACCTGCCATGACGGCGCCTTCCGAGAAGCCGCCGGTGCCATTGGAGTCGCCCGCACCACCTTCGCCGAGCCCAAGGCCACCTAGCTGCTTGAGAGGCGAGTATCCTTTGGGCAACGCCGGCAGGTCGATGTTGACTGAAAGTGCCCCCGACTTGGCATTCCCGGTCTTGAGTGCCCAGTGGTCGACGCCATTGTGCTTGAACAACGTCGTCACGATGTCGAACGTAACCGATGGATTGGGGTTCTCGCCGCTCGACGTGCAATCGACTCCGGAAGGTATGCCAGAACCACACTTTCCGGTGTTGCCGGCATAGACACCGGTTTCAAAGTCGACCATGGGCCACGGTCCGTTTCCTGTGCCCTTGGACCAAAACGTGATCTGCGAAAAGTTGAGCGAGGTCAACGTGCCGGGGCCGGAGTATGCGATGGCGTTGTTGGTATTGCCGTAGTTGAAGCAACAGTTGGCGTTCACCCATTTGGCGTGGAAGATGGCGTATTCGGTTTGAGACTTGGAACCCGTAGGCATGTTCTTGGTCTTGTCTCTGTTTCGGAGACACTGCGCCGGGCTCTTCCACATGGCACCCGTCTCGATCGCGATGGGCACCTTGGTTCCGTCCGACATCTGCCAGTAATCGATATCCATCAGATCGCAGGGCTTTTTGGTGCCGGGCTGATTGGTGTTGGGATCGTCTGCTCTCCACATGTCGTTGCCGTTCCCGCTCTGGTCGTAGAGAGTAGTGACCTTGCACGACGTGCCTGAACAGAAGGTGGTGAGGGTCGCGAGATCCGCGAGCCCGGTCGACGCTACAATGCCGATGTCTTTCTCCTGCTGGTCGGAGACACGCAGGGCCTTGAAGAGAGGCCCCGTGTAACCGACAAACAGGGTGCGTGTCATGGCGTGGGCCGCCACGAAGGGCGTGCCCGCAGCCTTCGCGACGTCGCCAGGAAGACCGCTTGCGGCGGTCGAACCGCTCGAACCGCTCGCGCCGCCTGCCGCGCTTCCTACGCTGCCGCCCGTCACTGCAGTGCCGCCACTGCCACCAGCGGATCCACCGGCGCCGCCTTTCGCCGAAGTTCCACCGCTACCACCCGAAGAGCCTCCCGCGCCGCCTGTCCCCGAGGTTCCGCCACTTCCGCCGGTGCTGCCCGAGCTGCCGGTCCCCGCATGCGGGGTCGGAATGTCCAGCGTCGGGCACTTGCTATCCGTGATCGCGGTGCAACTCGCTGGCGCATCGCCGGTCGCGTAAGCCCAGACGCCGGCCAAATCGGTCAACTTGACCGTGGGGCAGTCTGGGAGCGCGCCAACCGCACTATTGAAAGCGGCCGCCTCGTCGGCAATGCAGGCAGCGTACTGCGAGACCGTCACCGTGCAGCTCGAGGGGATGGCGCTGCAGTTGACGGCGGCCGGACCAGCCGTCAGGCACGGGGTTTCCTGGCTCTTGCAGTTCGTCTGCAACTGAGAGTCCGACGGAGCACTGCTCGATACGCCATAGGACAACCCCGCCCACTTGCATAGGTTCGCCTGGCTGATGGTCTGTCCGTAGTACGCATAGATGTCCGAGCAAAGTTGACCGGCCTCCGACGACGTAAGTGTGCCGATCGGTTTGCTGCCGTCCAGAGTGGTAACGGAGCTCCCTCCGCTGCTGCCGCCGTCTGCTCCCCCTGCGCTACTGGACTTTCCGCCCGATCCGCTCGAGCCGCCCGAGCCTCCGGCCGAGGTACTGCTGGATCTTCCACCGGCGCCACCGGATCCCCCGCCACTCGCGCTTCCACCTGCACCAGCGCCGCCGCCGCTGCCCCCACTGGTGCTACTGCACCCGGCGACCGCTATCGTCGCGGCGAGCAGAGTCGCGCTGAGAAACCCGCTAAGTCCGATTTTCATGAGACCTCCCGATCGGTTCGTGCGTAGGACGCCTGAAATTGTACGGACTCCCCCTCGTTACACGATAGTCTACTTGTGCGAAGGCGGGTCTATTTGTCGTCGCCGCTCTGGGCCCCGGGCCAGAAGCGCGTAAGCCGGTGTCATGGCGCTGGCTTCGGCCACCTCCATACGCGCTTGGACAATGTCACCGACTGGGTTAGATCGGACCCCGATGCCCGACAACGCACCCCCGTCGCCCTCGCCGAGCGGTACGTTTCGCGTTGCGGATCTCGTCGTCGTCGCGGCGGTGGCAACCGTGCTGGCTGCTTGGATTTCGGTGGCAGCGGGGCATTTTTCGGCTGCGGCGTGGCTCGGCTGTCAGGCGCTCTGCTTTGTGTTCTACGGAGCCGGCACGGCCGTTTCCTCGTGGTCGTCGCTCGGCACAGGGATCCGCTTCGACTTACCGCTGCGGCTGCTCTTTGGATATCTGACCATCAACACGTCGCTGTTCGCGCTCGCCATCGTGTCGCCTTTGGGAATCGTCGCGAATTTTTCGCTGCTCGCGCTGCTGGTTGCACTTCTGCTCGTGCTCAGGCGGCCGATGCGCGTGCGCGAGCCGTGGCGCACCCCGGATTTGGCGGTGCTGTTGCTTGCGCTGGCCGCCGCCACGCTGTGGTGCCGCGACTCGCTCGCGCCGATGCAGGCCAAAGGCGCCA
>CAZTTW010000623.1:0-3553 GCA_964616265.1 uncultured Myxococcales bacterium
CCCAGCTCCAATCGAAACGCGCCCTTCTTCCGCCAATTGCGAAGGCTTTCCTGGTGTTCCTTCCCCACGACTTGAAGGTGTCAGCCGCGCGAAACTCGGTCAAGGAGATTGTTCTGTATAAGATACATAAGTCCTATATAATGGACATGCATTGTGCCGGTCACCGGGCAGGCTGCGCAGATACGCGACTAAGTTCGCGGAGTTGGGGTTGGCGAAGATTCCGCAGCGATTTTCCAGGCGTGTGCGCGAACCCTCGCGGCATGGACACGGCGTGGTAAGTCTTATGGAAGACGAATGTCTATTATAACAGAAGTTTGCTGAGACACCGGCGACGGCTCCGAAAGCCACCGCAGTTCGTGGCAGCGATGGAATGGTGCGACAATCTTCCTCGGCAAAGACACCGTCGCGGTGGAGACGCAATCTCACCTGCCCTCAACATTCTGAGGCCACGGTGCAGCGTCGAGCGCCCGAATCGGCACGAAACCTCCGTCGTGGCCTCGCTCTCGGCGCGGCACGTACTTTGCCACCGCTAACGAGAACGGAGGCTCCCATGAGAAATCGACTTTTCGCGCTGGCCGGATTCAGCCTGCTCGTCGTGGCTTGTGCCAGTGAGAACGCAAATACCGACGCAGATCAGGACGGTGGTTCCCCAAGTTACGACAGCAGTCTCGAGCGCGGCCATCCCCAGCCGGGTATGGATGCCGGCTCGCCAGAAGCCGCGCCCGATGGCGGGGCCACTCTTGACGGCGCCTGTGTGCAAACCGAGCTGTGCGTCGTCGGCGATTCCTTCAACACCACCCTGTGCAAGTGCGTTCCCAACAGCGACGCCGCCGCAATCGATGCCGCCTGCGTCCAGACCCAACTCTGCATCCGCGGCGACCATTTCGATCACACGCTTTGCAAGTGCGTGCCGGATGGCAGCGACGGCGGCGCCGGCTGTGCCACGGCCGCCGACTGCAAGGGTGCCCTGCCGGCGCTTTGCCGGTTGTGCAGCGACGGCAGCGCCGGATGCGCGCACTTCACGTGCGTTGGCGGACAATGCGCGATCGCCTACTGCCCGTGAGAATCGAGGACGGCCCGCGGGTTTGGCATCGGTTCCCACGGTGAAAGGTTCGATGTCCCTGGCCAGCGGTGCCAGTTGACCGAGCTCTACACGTCGGTCATTCTCGCAACGTGATCCGTATGCGGAAGGACGACCAGCGAATTCTCGGCAAGCCAATGCTGATGGGGCCAATTCCACAGGCTTCGCCATTCGTGCCGCCGCCGAGCCCGCCTATCAAAGGAAAGGAGTACGCAAGATGAAACTCGTAGGCTCCCTTGTCATTTTCTTGCTGCTGACTTCGGCTGCACTGGCGAAGAAGGCAGAGAGACGAGAGAAAAATTCCGATCCTGTTCGCACAATCAACACACTAAAGGCGAAGGGAAAGAGCATCTCGTTTACATGCAGCCCCACCAATTGTAGGGAACAACAGAATGGCAGCCTTTTGTTCAACTTGAGTTGTCAGACCAACAAGGAAGACGACAAGTTGGAAATATTTCTGGGAGACAAGAACCAAACCATCCAGTCCTACGGATTCCTCGACATTCCTGGGGACTTAAAGGCCCCGAAGAAGGGAACTGTCCCCATCAAAATATCCGTCAGCGAGGATGAGGGATCCCCCCGAGCGACCTTTACGCTCAAGTACACCGTCGAGCAGATAAAGCGGCCCTCTTGCCGAAAGTACGGTGACGTAGAACTGTAGTGCCCCGACCACGGTCAGGGGATGCGCGTCCTGCTGCGGTTCACCAGACGTAGAATGACGAGCAAGACCAGGGCGCCGATGAAGGCGATGAAGATGGTGCCTGGAATCCCTCCGAAGGGCGCTCCGATGTGAAGGCCCCGAAAGATGAGGCCGCCGAGAAAAGCTCCCACGATCCCCACGACGATGTCGCCTATGACACCGTACCCGCCGCCGACGACCGCGGACGCAAGCCATCCCGCGATGAGCCCGATCACGATCCAGATAAGAAACGTCTCCCCTGTCATGGCGAACCTTTCCGGTAGAGTTTGGGTTACGGATTCGGTCGTGCGTCGCCTTCTGGAGCCGGCGCGACACACCTGAGGCGGCGCGAATGCTGCCGCCGCAAGCACGACGATGCACGTCGGGTGCCACCGGCGGAAGTCAGTTGCCCTGGCCGGCAATACCACTGCACCGCGGAATCCGCCAAGGAGGGGCGGCATCGAACCCGAGCCGGAGATGATTTTCTCGGGAACGTCACGGTTTCGCGTCATTCGCCTGCTTGGCTCGGGAAGCACGGGCAGCGCGTATTTGGTTCACGATAGCCAGCTCGACGGGCAGGTGGCAGTCAAGATTTTGAACCAGGGGTCGGGCATCGATCTCTATCGTTTCAAGCGTGAATTTCGCTCGCTGGTCGATCTTCGGCATCCCAACCTGGTCAGCCTTCACGAGCTTCTCGTGAGCTCGTCTGCCCAGACTCTCAATTGACCGTCGTGAACCGCTCAGAGATCGACCCCCATCTCTTCGACGTCAGCGGATGCGGGCGCGCTGCGCGGTATATGTGTTTCCATCCTCACCAATCTGACACCTACTGCGCGCGCGAACCCAACCCCGATGTGGAGCCGGCTGCGCGCCGCAACCTAGGTACGGCAGGACCGGCCGCCCAGCATGCAGCCTCTCCGCCGAGGCTGGTTCCATCGGGCAGCACAATGCAACCGTAGACGAAAGACTGGTCAACAAGACAACGCTGCCCGTCGATGGCACTCTCCTGAGCCGGTTCGATGTTCGAGCGGGCGCAGGTTACCGAAAGACTTCGCTGCGTAGCCGCCCGACTCTACCCGTCGCGCTCTCGCTCCGCCGATGCCTCTGCAGACAAAGCAGCCCTTCAAAGGACTAGGCGCCAAGGTGGTTCTTGGTCCAAAATCCTCGCATGTCCAATCGCCTGGCTCTCCCCCTCGGTCGTTCGCCGATCCGCGTCGGCGGCATGATGGCTCTCCTCTTCGCCAGCGCTCTTGGCTGTGATTCTTCGGGATCCGGTGGCCAGGGCGGCTCCGTGACCGCGGGCAGCGGCGGGCACGCGGGTGGCAGCAGCGCCGGAGGCACACAAAATGGCGGAAGCATGGCCGGCAGCGGCGGCACTGCTGGCGGGGCGGTGGGCAGCGGCGGCATGGCTGGCAGCGGCGGCACTGTCGGCACGACCGGATCCGGCGGCAGCAGCACGACCGGTGGCTCCGCGGGCACGGCAAGCGGCGGCAAGACGGGCGGCGGTGGCGCCAGCGGATCGGGTGGCGCGGGCGCAGGCGGTTCGGCAGGCGCGGGCGGAAGCGCGACGGGCGGCACCGTGGCCGGCGGGACCGGCGGCCCGGGCGGAAACGGTGGTAGCAGCGGGACGGCCGGCTCAGGCGGCACGGCGGCTTCGGGCGGCACGGCGGGTGCGGGCGGCACAGCGGCCATCAGCTCGGGTCCGCCCATGGGCTGGGCGTCCTGGAACAGCTTTGCTGCCAAGATCAACTACACCGTCATCAAGGGGCAGGCGGACGCCATGGCGTCGAGCG
>CAZTTW010000624.1:0-3549 GCA_964616265.1 uncultured Myxococcales bacterium
GGCGAATTGCGACTTCTGGCGACCTTCATTCCAAGCACAGTCAACGTGTGGGGTATTGCCACGCTTCCGGGCTACGACGCCGCCATTCCGGCGCAACTGAATGAACTTTGGGAACGAGGACAACAGAATCGACTCGCGACATTGCAACTGCTTGGGGCGAGTTACGCCGTTCTGCCAGCCACCGTGTCGCTCCACGACGCGCGCTCGAAGGCCGACTTGCATCCGCTCTTCGACCCTATTCCGGGTGCCCGCCTTTTCCGAATCGACCATAGTCTGCCCCCGGTCTATGTGGTCAGCCAAGCCGAGCCGTTGCCCGACCCGCAGACGCTAAGTCGTCTCTTCGAACCAAGCGTGCTGGCCGCCGAGACCGCGTGGCTCGCACCGGACGCGACAGCGCTCGCCGGCGGCAGCGGGAAAGCGGGAAGCTGCACGCTAGAGGTCTACGCCGCTACCCGTCTGCGAGCCCGCTGCCACGTCGATCGCTCCAGCTATGCCATCTTCACCGAGCAATATGACCCAGGTTGGACGGCGAGAGTGGATGGAAAGGCGACTGGCATCGTCCGCGCCAACCTTGTCATGCGTGCGGTGCCCCTGTCCGCAGGGGATCATGTTCTCCAGCTCGACTATCACGCCCCTGGTTTTCGGCTCGGATTGAGCGTGACGCTCGTTGCCCTCTTCGGGCTCATGGGCCTCGCGTGGGCCGGGAAATCCCAGGCGTGACCTCGCGCCGTCATCAGCCGGCGTGACTGCGAGCATCCGCGAGCCTTGTGCCACGCCTTCGTCCGCAGACGCCAAGGCGGGAAAGCAGCAGCAGGCAACCAAGGCTGATCGCGACGCCCAGGTGCAGCCCGGGCGTGTGGTATTCGAGTACGATGCGATGCCTGCCGGGCCGCATGCGTAGCGCGCGCATGATCGCGTTCGCTCTCAGGAGAGGAGCCAGCCGACCATCGACGGTGGCGCTCCAGCCAGAGTCATATTGCTCGACAAAGGTTACGAAGCCATCGCTGGCGCCGTTGCAAACGGCAACGACGCGCTGGTTGGCGAACGATTCCACCTGACATTCGCCAGCACGGCCTGGCGCGACCGAAAGCGCCGCACTGGGATCGTCCGAGGCAAGAAGAATGGTCGCACCGGCGACCACGTCCGGTTGAAAGAGGCGGGTGAGCGCTTCGTTGTCGGACACGACTTCGGCCCGCGCCGCCCAAAAGACACGGGGCAGAGCATTCTGCACTCGATACAGGCGCGCACCGGACAAAGGATCGGCCAGCGGCGTAAGATTTACGCGGTCGTCGGGCGCGGCGGGATCGTCGACCGGCAGAACGACGTAGCTCGCGCCGAGCAAGCGCAAGGCGCTTTGGCCAGAGTCAAGACCGGCGCTCCACACCTGATCCATCCGCGACGGGATGGCGGCATCGTAGCCCGGCAGCGTGGCGATGCCCCAGGCATTCACTGTATTGGTGATCAGGGTGGCCAGGAGGCGCGATTCGAGCTCGGGCGCGCGGGCAGGCGGCAGTCTTTTGTTGACGGCATTGTCGGTTTGGCTGGCGCGGTACACGCGTGGCGGCGGCGAGTCCGACCGCTCGAGACGATGAATCAGTCTTGCGGCCGCCGGCTCACTGGCCACTTCGCGAGGCGAAAAGGCCAGCAAGGGCCAAGCGGCGAGCGCCAAGTCAAAGGCAACCACGGCAACCAACAGCGATGCTGACAATGGCGACCGTTTCGCCACGAGGGCGTGCACCGCCAGCACCCCCGCGATCGCAACGGCGGCCATCAAGACCGCACGCAGCACGAATGCAGCCCAGAGGACTGGCAACCAGTTGGCAGACAGTGCGCTAACGACGATTGTGCCTAGTAATATTACCGTGCGCCGCCAAGGTTGCGGCCTCTCCGAAAGCACGCGCGCGGCGCCGAGACCGGCGAGCAACGACCCCGCCAGCACGACCAGCACGGTGTACTTCTCGGGGTAGCGCATGTACGAAAGCGGAAGCGCCACCCGCCGAAACCAGCCGTGCACGGGCGTGTAGCGGCCAAAGGCCAGGAGCAAAGCGGCGACCATCAAACCGCCGAGAGCCAGAGGTAGTTTCCGCCTACGCCCGAAGGCCGCTAGCGCCAGTGCGAAGACGCTGGCTCCCATGTACACGCTGTACGAAAGTGGCAGGCCATCGAGGCGGGCCTCGCCGACAATCGACGCCGCGGGATAAAGGCCATAGGCGTCGCCCATGGAATTGGGCAACACCAGCTCGGCCACGCGCAGGGGATGCAGCGAGAACGACTCCGCGACCTCGCGCGGCAGCGACTTGGCGCGCTCGGTACTGCCGACGAGCGTGCGCGCGGGAACGATCACGATAGCTCCGCCGCCAAAACCGAGAACGACCGCGGCGACAGCCAAGCCGCGCCACCGCCAGCGAGACGCCGGGGCAAGCGGATGCTCCGGGCGCTCCAGGCGCTCGACGAGGAAGACAAACACCAACGCAAAGCCCGCACCGATGACCGCCAGAAAAAGCTCTCCAAGCAAGATGGCAAAGATCGTCGGCAGCGCCGCCTTGACCAAGCCGCGCTGCCAGCCGCCCCGGCGCGCGCTGTCGAGCACGGTCATATGACCAACCACGACCCACGGCACCCACGCATCGGCAAACAAGAGCAAGCCCGACGTCCACTGCGCGGTGGAATATCCGGCTAGCGCCCACGCAAGCCCCGCAATCGTCATGGCCCTGGACGATCCACCCAGCCGTCGCGAGAGGAGGCACACGCCCGCGGCGCCCCACAGAAGGTGCGTCAGGCACTGCCAGGTCTGCATGCTGGCGATCCACTCGGTCGGCACGAGCAGAAACAACCAATTGGGCGGGTAGAAGACGCCGTACAGCGGATCGGCAAACACCGGAAAGCCGAGTGCCTGGTACGGATTCCACTCGGGCAGCTGGCCACGCAGCAGCGAATCGCGCAGAAAAGCCCGCGCAGGAAAGGTCCAGTGCGCAAGATCGCGGAAGAAGAGCACGCGCCCGAAGAACACCGGCAAGTACGCGACGCACACGATGGCCAGCGTCCACAGGAGCGGACGCCACGGCACGGCGCTCGACTTCGAGCCTGAACCATCGTCGGACAAGCGCCCGCGATTAGAACACAGATAGAGCGACGTCACGAATTCAAGACAGTTCCGCCCTGCCTGGTCGCTGCCAACGTCCCGCAGGCGGCACCAATGTCGCGCCCGCCGGCATAGCGACGCGCGACCGGGATCGAGGCCGCGAACAGCTCGTCGCGGAAGACGCGCACTTCCTCGTCGGTTGGCGGTTTGAACTCGCCACTCGCGTCGTTGACGTCGATCAGGTTCACCTTCACCGGCACGCCCGCGAAGAGCTCGGCAATTCTCCGTGCGGCCTCGCGGCTCATGTTCACGCCCGAGACGGCAACATAGGCCAGCGTCACGCGCCCCTTGTACGCAGCCGCGTAGTCCCGGATGGCCGCCACCAGTTCGGGAAGCGCCCAGGTTTTCTCGACGGGCATCAGCGCCAAGCGCGCCTCGGTCGTTGGCGCCGCCAGCGAAACGATCAG
>CAZTTW010000625.1:0-3546 GCA_964616265.1 uncultured Myxococcales bacterium
CATTCGTCTCACTCGTGCAGGACGAGCACGTGCGGCGGTACATGATGGATGGCGTCCTCCATCCGCCGGAGTGGTGCGCGGAGAGGATCCGCGAGAGCGAGGTTCTGTTCGAAAAGCGCGGCGTTGGACTATGGTTGGCCTACGAACGAGAGACGAACGAGCTGGTGGGCTTTTGCGGCTTTCTGGAGGTACTCGCTGTCGATCCAGTCCATCCGGAACCCGAGCTGGCGTACGCGCTCTTCGAGCGATTCGGCGGGCGCGGCTACGCCACTGAGATGGCCCGTGCCTCCATCGCCGTCGCGCGCACGCAATCCTGGCCGACACCGATCTTCGCGGGTGTGGACGAGGTGAACGCAGCCTCGCTGCGCGTGCTTGAGAAGCTCGGGTTCGTCCACGC
Organism: uncultured Myxococcales bacterium; assembly: GCA_964616265.1. GTDB lineage: Bacteria > Myxococcota_A > Polyangia > Fen-1088 > Fen-1088 > Fen-1118. The sequence goes on from CAZTTW010000625.1 coordinate 398, forward strand.
CGCAACCCATCAGGGTGCCTTCGGCAACATGTTCCTCCTGCGGCTGACCTCGTTCGATCCAGACACACTCGTTCAGAACAAGAACATCACCCGCGACATCTACCGTCGCTTCGAAGGCAAGCTCGCGCTCAATTGCTTCGTCATCGAGGGCGGCGAGATTGCCGTCGGAGACGAAGTGCTATTGGTCAGGGCGCGCGCCTGCACGGACGCCTCCGAATCGCTCGGCACCTCACGCCGTACGGTCGCGGATGGCGTTAGCCAGGCCGCTTGACCGAGATAGGAGCACCTGCCCATGCTTTGCGCATGTCGCTTGAACGCGCAGACCGCCCCTACGCGGCAGTTCGACGTGAGTACACCGCTCCCGTTGCGTTCTCCGCTTTCACGCGGGCCTTCGAGTCGCTCCTCGGGATCATGAGCCCCGACCTTCTCGCAAATCCTGGAAGCTCGCCGGCCGACGCCCGTGAACGTCTTGCTCACCCGGTGGCGAGTTCCGGATTCGCGCTATTTCAAAAGCTCGACCACGGAAGGCTTCTGGCCGCGCTTGGACTTGGCGAAAGGATGGCCACCACCTACGTACTTGGCAATGCCTTGATCGCCGTCGAGATGACTCGCCATGCGCCCGCGATCGGGCTTTACGTGCCTCCGCGGATCTACGTCGAGGCGCTCGATGAAGGCCGAGTTGTCGTGACGTACGACCTTCTATCGACAACGGTAGCGCAGTTCGGGTCCCCGGAGGCCGACAAGGTGGCGTGGGAGCTCGACGTGAAACTCGAAAGGCTGATCGAGAACGCCGCGAGCCTCGCGGGTGACACCCCTGATTCAAACGGGTAGCGCACGCAACGCCAACTCCGTAGCGCGTTTGAGCTCCGCAGCCGTCGCACCGTTAGCCGCCTGCACCGCCAGACCGTTCATCACGACGAGGACGTAGCGGGCGAGGTCTTTGGGATCCGTGTCGCGAGGTAGGTCGCCCTCCTGCTTCGCCCGCTGCATGCGCTTTTGCAACGTGAGCAACCCCATCTTGCGCCACTCGACCATCGCATCCTTCACGTCCTCCATGCCGCTGCCGCAGGTCAATCCCCCTTGCAGAGAGAGGCATCCAGGCGGATGGCCGGGACATGCAAGGAACTCTACGGTGCCCCGCAAGAGACCTTCGATCACAGCGCGCGCGCTGGGACGGTCCAGGGCTTCATGCATGAAACGCATCGGTCCTTCCCGATAGCGATCCATGACCCGCCGAAAGAGGGACTCCTTGTCTCCGAACGTCGCATAGAGGCTCGAGCGGTTGATGCCCATCGCGGCGGTCAGGTCGTCAAGTGACGCGCCCTCGTAACCCTTTTCCCAGAACACATGCATAGCGGCATCCAAAGCCACATCCTCGGCAAATTCCCTGGGGCGGCCTTGCTTTGGCCGGCGTCTCAGTCTCTCCATGCTGCTGTTTTATACCACGCAGTCCAAAAGTATGAAACCAGCCGATGTCGCCGCACATCTGAACCGAACGGTACAAAAAAAACAAACCGAAGAAACGGAGAACCTCATGTCAGGCAAATTGGACGGAAAAATCGCACTGGTTACGGGAGGCAGCAGCGGAATCGGGCTGGCCACGGCGCGGGAGTTCGTGAAAGAGGGCGCCTTCGTCTACATCACTGGACGGCGGCAGGCAGAGTTGGACAAGGCGGCAAGAACCATCGGCGGCAATGTGAAGGCGGTACAGGCCGACTCCTCGAAACTCGCCGATCTCGACCGCTTGTTCGCACAAATCGAGCAAGAAAAAGGACGTCTCGACGTCGTATTCGCCAATGCAGGCGGAGGCAGCTTCGCACCTCTCGGGGCGATCACCGAACAGCACTACAATCAGACATTCGACACCAACGTGAAGGGCGTCCTGTTTACGGTCCAGAAGGCTCTTCCGCTGATCCCTGATGGCGGTTCGGTCATTCTGAACGCGTCCATCGTCTCGCAAAAGGGCATGCCAGCCTTCAGCGTCTACTCAGCGACCAAAGCGGCCGTGCGCTCGTTTGCCCGAAGCTGGACCACGGACCTCAAGGATCGCAAGATTCGGGTCAATGCCATTAGCCCTGGACCGATCGAAACGCCGGTTCTCGATGGGCTCGTTGAAACCGAAGAGCAGCGAACTGGGCTCAAAGCCCAGATGAGGTCGATGGTTCCGCTTGGCCGCATCGGACAACCCGACGAGATCGGCAAGGCGGCGGTGTTCCTCGCGTCCCAGGATGCAAGCTTCGTCACCGGCGTAGAGTTGTTCGTCGACGGTGGGCTTGCTCAGGTGTAGCGCCCACAACCGCGCGCACCCTGCTTGTCGCTGAGCCTTCGCTGGCCGAACGTCAGAGGGCGTGTTCGCCTAGCCAATCGGCAATGGCTTTCCCGATTTCGTTCGGCAAGTCTTCAGGGGCGTGATGCCCCGCGGGCCCGAGCGAGACGACATCGAGAGCAGCGACGTTGGCACGCGCCCACTCGAGCATGGCCGAGGAGCCGGTCGGCGATGGCTGCAGCTCGGCAGGCGGGTCAAAGGCAAACAGCAGTTTGGGGATAGCGGGGTGGACGGGCGATTTCATCTTCATGTCGGACTCAGCGGGATCGTTCCTTCTGCGGTTGGACCACCGGGTTTCAAAGATGAAGCCACCTCCGTCCTCCCATCCCCCATTTCCCAAGCGTGCAACCTCCCCTGCGCCCGTCCCATCCCCCATTTCCCCCGCGGGCAACGCCACCTGGGTCCACCCAGCTCACCCTTCCACGGCGGGCAACGCCACCTGGGTCCGCCCATCTCGCATTTCCACATTGGTAAACCCTACCTGGGCCACCACACTGCGTCTCAACCACTTCGGTAGATGCCACCTGGGTCCACCCATCGGCCATTTCCAGAGTGGTTACCTGCCCCTGGGAAGTCCAAGGGGACGTTTTCCAGGTTTTCCGGTCCTTGAAGGTCGGGATTACTTGCTCTTGGTCTCGGTGGCCGGTGTGGCGGCGTCGGTGTGTCCAGTTCAAGAGCCTTCTGTGGCCGAACCCGTGATGGGCCGGAAGCCGTCGCACTTCTCCCCGGCCAAGACCTCCAGCGATTGGATGAGCACCTCCTGTGGCTGCTGACCGACGAGGCGTGCAACCTCGTTCCCGGTGCTGTCCAAGAACAGGAAGGT
>CAZTTW010000626.1:0-2112 GCA_964616265.1 uncultured Myxococcales bacterium
CGACAATGCCATCTGGCTCAAAGGCGCTGTCGGCATCTACCATCAGCCGCCACGCTTCGTGTTGCCGTTGCCTGGTTTCGACACTATGCCGCTCAAGTACGGACTGCTCGAATCAATCCAAACCAGCTTGGGCATCGAGACGCCACTTTACGAGCACTTCAGTGCCAGCCTCGAAGGCTATTTCGCCTATATGAACCCGACGATCTTCGATCTGACGGTCAATTCACAGACGCTCAATACGACTGGCAACACTTCTTTGACCACGACGACGACCACGCCGCCGCAGACAACCGCCCAGGACATTCTGAACCGCTTGGCCGCGCCGCACACCGGCCGTGCCTACGGCGTCGAAGCGCTGATCCGGCGCGACTCGAAGAGCGGCCTTTTCGGCTGGCTGTCGTACTCACTGTCACGCTCCGAACGTTTTCGCGACAGTTCCTGGGTAGCCTACGACTTCGACCGCACGCACCTCGTGAGTTTGGTCGCCGGACTGCGATTGCCACGCAACTGGGATTTGGGCGTGCGCTTCCAATACCAAAGCGGTCTGCCAGCGACAACAACCGCTGGGTACAACACTGCCCGCGCCAGTGGCTATGATCGGGTCGACCTGCGGGTCGACAAGCGCGCCGTCTGGCAGGGCTGGATGCTCGACTTCTACGTCGACCTTCTCAATGCGGCTCTGTTGCCCGAGGAAGTCACGCCCGGTACCACGATTCGCTACGTCTTGCCCACCGCGGGCTTGCGAGCACGCTTTTAGGAGATGCCATGAACCACCAATCGATTGATTCACAAGCCCTGGATTTGATGTTGCGCGCGGGTTCACGCTGGGTGCTCTGGCTGCTCATCGGACTGAGCGTGGCCGCACTCGCCGTCGTGCTCGAACGCCTGTGGTTCTTCGCTCGCTCCCGGCGCCAGCGAAAAGACGTGAACGCGATGCTGGCAGCCTTGCGCAAGTCGGGGCCCGAGGCCGCGCGCAAGGCCCTCGGCGAGGCGCATTCGCTCGAAGCCGCCGTCGCGCGCTCGTGCCTGGACCACGCAGCCGAGGGCGCTGCCTCGGTGGAAGAGCACATTGCGGCGGTCATCGAGAGCGACCGCATCCACTACGAACGCGGCCTCGCGTTTCTAGGTACCCTCGGCAGCAACGCGCCCTTCGTCGGATTGTTCGGCACCGTGCTTGGCATCGTGCGTGCCTTTCATGACTTGTCGACGAGCGCGGCCATGGGATCCCAGGCAGTCATGGCCGGCATCGCCGAGGCTCTGGTTGCTACCGCGATCGGTCTACTGGTCGCACTGCCCGCCGTCGCCACCTACAACGCACTCATGCGCCACGTGGAGACGGCGGTGTCGGCCGCGAATGCCGTTGGCCATCAGATTCTCGCCTACGTGAAGGCACAGAAGCCCGACGCCAGCCCCGTCATTCGTGAGGCGAAGTGATGGCAGCCGTAGCCAAACGGCGCGGCCTCATCACCGACATCAACGTCACGCCGCTCGTCGACATCATGCTGGTGTTGCTCATCATCTTCATGCTCACCGCCCACCTGATCGCCAAACAGGCGATCGAAGTTCAATTGCCGAAAGCCTCGCAGGCGACGGCTGTGCCGACCACGACCTTGGCCGTGACCCTGACCCGCGAAGGCCGCATGTACCTGAACGGCGGCGAAACGACGGCAGCCGAGCTGCGAAATACAGTACAGGCAGCGGTGGCCAAAGATGCCAAGACGCAGGTGATCATCGCGGGCGATAAGGACGTATCGCACGGGCGCGTGGTGTGGGTTCTCGATCTGGTGAAGTCGCTCGGCGTGACCTCCTTTGCAATTCAGATCGATCCGACGGCGCTGCTGCCTCCTTTGGGAAAGGAATGACCTACGGCCAACGCCTCGGTGCTTGCGCGCTGGCCTCCATCGCCGGCCACCTTCTGCTGGCGGAGAGAACCGCGCACTTGCCACCGCAACCGAACGCTCCGGCGACGGTGGTCACCGTGAGCCTGCGCGAACCTCCGCCTCCTCCGCCAGAGCCGGCCAAGCCCGAAGCCGCGCCGTCCGCGAAAGAGCCCACCCACGAAATTCCGACTCGTCATGCACGCCGGACGACAACCGAAGCGCCGAAACAAGT
>CAZTTW010000626.1:2212-3538 GCA_964616265.1 uncultured Myxococcales bacterium
GAAGGCGTCGTGATTTTGAGCTTCGTCGTCGACGAGCGCGGCCACGTTCGCGACATCAAAGTTCTACAAGGCCTCGCCGGCGGCCTAACCGAGGCGGCTAAACGCGCAGTTCAGGTCTGCGCGTTTTCGCCCGGGGAGCGCAACGGCAAGCCAGTTCCCACACGCGTGCCCAACTACAAAGTTCGGTTCAACCTTCGGGAGAACGAGTGAGGGGATGTCGAGCGTGACTACGGGCCGCTGACGACCTTGAGCATCACGATTCCGTGCGAGGGCACGGTGTCTGCCTTGTACGAGTCGGTGAACGAGCCGAGATCTTTCTGTGCATAGAGGTCGCGGACTGTGGCCGCGCCCGCGGGCAGCCCGATTTGAGTCCATGTCACTGACATCGACGCTGCGGCGGTCGAGCGATTGAAGAGAGCCACGGCACGTGTATTGGTACCGCTGAGCTGCTTGGACCAGACCTCGAGATTCGAACCCGAAGTGGCAACCCGCGTACCCTGTTTGCCCAGCGGATCTTGATCCACCGCGATTACATCCGTGTTGGTCAGGATGGCCTTCGTGGTCGCGCTCATCTTCGTGACGTCGTTGCCGGTGATGAGCGGCGCCGCCAAGATCGCCCACATGCCGAAGTGCGACTTATCCTCGTCGGTCGTCATCCCGCGACCCACTTCGAGCATGTCGGGATCGTTCCAATGCCCTGGACTAGCGTACTGAGCCAATCCATTGTCGGTATTGATGAGGCCGGTGAACGATCCCCAGCTGGCATTGATGTCGAACTCGATTCGCCACATGTTGGCGATCGTCGGACAGTTGATGTCGCAGGTGGGCGGGGCGATACACGAGCCAGCACCGTAGACCGGATTGATGCTGTAGAAGATGGGGCGGCCAGCAGCCTTGAGAGCATCGCCCATCTTCGAGAAACCACTCCTTTGTCCGGAGCAGAGGTCGTACTTCAGATAGTCAACGCCCCACTTGGCATAGGACTGGGCGTCTTGGGTCTCGTGTCCTTGGGTTCCGGTCTTGCCTGCACACGTGGTGTTGCCAGGCGATTCATAGATTCCAAGCTTGAGCCCCTTGCCGTGCACGTAGTCGGCCAGCGCGGCGATGCCGCTGGGGAACTTGCTCGCGTCCGCCACCAGGTTGCCGCTAGCGTCGCGACCGCTCATCCAGCAATCATCGATGTTGACGTACTGGTATCCAGCCGCCGCCATGCCACTCGAAACCATGGCATCGGCAGTACCCTTGATCAGAGTCTCGCTCGGATTACATCCGAAGTTGTTCCACGAATTCCAACCCATGGGTGGCGTGGCTCCGAGGACAGTCGAA
>CAZTTW010000627.1:0-3537 GCA_964616265.1 uncultured Myxococcales bacterium
AGCAGCAACGACCGTTGGAGTACTTGCCGTCCACCACCATGTACATCGACTCGGGGTCGTCGCCTTTGGCGAGGCCCTGGGCCTTGTTGTTCCGATAGGTATTTCCACCGCTTCCCCCACCGTCTGCGCGGATGTAGACGCCGTAGACGGTATGACCGCCCACCTTGGCATCGCCCTTCCCGGTGCCCGTGACGGCTTCCGTTCCGCCATTTGGTAACCAGTGTACCGGCGGCGACAGCGGCAGGTCGTTCTTCAGCTCGGTTTGATCGTAGATGTACGAGATGGTGCAAGTCGTACCGGAGCAGAACGAATCCTGCACGGATGAGTCGACGAAGCCTCCAGGAGCAAGGAGGGGGATGTCCTTGGTCGTCTTGTCCGACGCGCGCCGGACCTGATAGAGCTTTCCGCTATACGAGCTGTAGAGAGCGCGAACCGTGCTGTGGGCCGCCACGCACGGTGTGTTGCCGGACTTGTAGATATCGCACGGTAGGGTTCCCGTGATGCTGGAGCCGCCGGTGCCACTTGCACCGCCAGCCGCGTCGCTCGTACCGCCGGCGCCGGTGCTACCGCCCGACGCCCCCGTCTGGCCGCCGCTGGTGCCCCCAGCAGCGGAAGTCGTCGTCGTCCCACCCAGGCCGGTCTTGCCTCCGGTAGCGACCGAACCTCCGGCCGAACTCTTGCCACCCGAATCCGTCGCCCCACCGCTACCTCCCGCGGCCACGCCGCCAAGACCACTTACCCCGCCCGAGCTTTCAGTGCCGCCGCTCCCTCTTTCGCTTCCGCCGGAACCTGGGCTTCCGCCAACCGACGTCGAGCCACCGGTGCTCGTGTTGCCACCGGCCGACGAGGTTCCGTCCGACCGGGCCGGCGCGCCGCAACCCATCAGGGCGGACAACGCGACGGCAAGGCCTAGGCAAAGGCTCGATTTCGCAAGGGGGGAAGGCACGACAACGACGCGTGGAACGAAATTCTTCATCAGGAGAGCCTCCAAATAGGTCGACCGAAGTCACACTGGCGACCGAAGCGTGATGGAGACGCAGGCCGCCCCGCATTTCGGTTCAACAATCGTCAGCGAAGACGCCAGACGCTGCCTCGCCGCATTTCGCACACCGTCAGAACGTCGCAGCGGGAATGGTTAGGTTCTTGATATCGGAATAGCTGGGCTCGATGCCGGCGACGGCCATCGTGTTTTGGGCTCCGTCCGCATCAGGGCCGTTGTCTTTGCTTACGGTATTTGCCCCAGCCGACGTGGAAGCCAGGAATGCTTGGGGACTGTCCATCACATTGTGCGCAACGTCGTATCCGACTGTGCCGTCATCGAGGAAGATCGACTCCGTAGCGTAGTCGGCCCATTCGGACATCGCGAAGTCGTAAAAGTAGTTGTAGTGGAGCTCGGACGATGGACTTTGATTCGAGATCGTGATGATCGCAGCTCCTCCACCAAGGACATTAAGGACGTGGTGGATATTGTTGTAGTCGATCTTATTGCCCGCCATCGCGTTGGCCGAAGTAGTCAGCCCGTAGCCGACAATGATCGCGGTGAAGTTCGCTCCGTCTACTTCATTGTGCTCGATATCGGTGTACCGCGGGTAACCGCCGGCGATACCCGAGGCACCCTGAAATTCCGTCGTGACATTGTGGATGTAGTTGTTCTTGATCGTGTCGTTGGTACAGATTTCGTTCTTGTCGGCAGGATTGTAGGGAACGTGGTAATCCGTCGTCTCGTCCACGGTGAACTTTCCGATGGAGATGCCATTGCCACCGATCTCGGTGAATACATTGCCGACGATTCCATCGTCGTGCGTGCCTGAGATGAAATCGAGGCCGGTGGCCGCCATCTGGGCGAACATATTTCTTTCGAACTGAATGTGATTGGCATTCATGACGCTGACGCCGGCATTCGGTCGACCCACGGTCTGCTTGTCATTCGCCGGTGCCGTCAAATTGTACTGACCCGACTGGAAATCGAGAAAGCCATACTGACTCGGACGCATGTACGTCGAATGCGCGAACGTCAGGCCCTGAAACCAAAGGTAGCTGGCTTGATCCGAAGTGCTCGCACCCTTCACGCTCAGAATCGTCTCGACCATCGGCACGACGACTATGGCGGTCGCCATGTCCTCGCCGGTCCGTGGCTTATAGTAAACCACACTCGCGCTCTCATCGAGGTACCACTCTCCGGGCTGATCGAGCATCTCGTAGGCGTTTTCAAAGTAGAAGGCTCGCGCCGGTCCCTTATTGAAGTTGTCGAGTGTTGGCCGGGGTCGCACGAAAAGAATGGCGTCTTCTGCGCTTTGGAACTTTATCGATGCGGTATTGCCCGACGTCGTAACCGATGCGATTCGAAGCGTATTGTCCACCCAGGCCGTCATCAAATGCATCTCGACCTTGGTCAGATTATTCCAGTTGGACACGTACGAGCTCGAGACCTGAACATTGTGAGCAGAGGTGTCGTAATTGGAAAGCCGATAGAAGTTGGCGGCGCCATCCGAGCCGAGGTTCGGACTTCGCGCGCGGATGGCTTTCACGCCGTTGACGTAGAGCTGTCGGAAAGGCGTCGAGCCCGCGCTTGCCGAATAGATGTTGTTGGAAGAATCAAACAGCTTCCACCCCTTGACCGGCTGGCCTCCGGTGATAAGCGGCCGCTCGCTCTGGTACGCCATGTACCTGACGTAGAATCCGCCGCTGCCGGAGTCGGCATTGGTAAACGTCAACGTGCTCGTCTGTGGATAGGTCCCGCCGCGCAGGTACACCGCGATGTCAGCGGTCATCGCGCCATTCTTGGTCCGCACCAGTTCTTGGGCCCTTGCCACGGTTCGAAGGGGAGCGGCAAAAGTGCCGGGATTCGAGTCATCGCCGTCCGGTGCAACGTAGATGGCTTCCGCACCGGCGACATCCGCGCCGGTTGCGTCGCCACCGTCGTCGGTCGAGGTCGTGGCCGTCACGGCGTACACGTCGGTACGGCGGCAACTGATCGTGGTGACAACCAGGCCTACGATGGCGAGCAGCCCAAGGACGGTCCACGACTTCATAGCCACGCACCGACGGTAAGGGTCAGAAGAAGATTGGGCCTGCCGGTCGTGGCCCCGATGGCATCCGCGACATGAATCGCGACGTACGGATCGGCCACCTGAACGTGCGCCGCCAGCGCCATGTAATAGCGAGGAGAAAAGCGCAGCCCCGCCCCCAAGCTCGCCTCCGACAGAAAGGACCATCGGTCGACGTCATGGCCTTCCAGGCTCACCCCTGACTGACCTTCGACGGAGGTGTGCAGCAGGCCGACGGCCAACCCCACGAACGGCCAGAACCGCCGTTCTGAACCAAGGCGAAAGCATGTGCCTAAGATGCCATACTGTTGAGCAACCTGAGCATGGCCGGCCGTGGTCGTAACCGTAGGCCTACTGCCTGCACCCGTCAGAGCGGCCTGCAGGACAAACCACGAACGAGCGGCCCACGCCGCCCGCACCGTGGGCAAAATCGCAGGGCCGACGCCGTCAAGGCTCATCAGACCTGCTGCGCCTATCTCGAATGCAAGAC
>CAZTTW010000628.1:0-3532 GCA_964616265.1 uncultured Myxococcales bacterium
TGCCTCGCACGTACTCCATGACGAAATACGACGAGCCCTCGAAATGGCCGATGTAATAGATGGTGACGACGTTCGGATGCTGCAGGCGTGCCTGAGCGCGCGCCTCGTCCACCAACCGCGCCATCAGCATGGCGTTGTCGGCCAGCTCGCGGCGCAACAGCTTCAGTGCGACCGGGCGGTCGAGCGACAAATCGTGGGCGAGGTACACGCGGCCCATGCCCCCCTCGCCGAGCAAGCCGCGCACTTCGAAGTGATCGATATGCTTGCCGATGAGCGGGTCGTCGCCCTCTTCCTGCGGCGGCGTCGGCAAACGATCGGCGTCGTAGGCGGTGGCCGCAAACGCGCGCCCGGCACTCGGCGTTTCCTGGACGGTTTTGGCCTCGGACCAAGCCATGCGGCCCCAGCATAGACCTGTCCAGGAAACGAAGCACGTTCTAGCCTACGCGGCGCGCGGCGCGGGCAGAGTTGCTCCAAAGTGGTCGGCGGCTTCCGCAAGCGTCAAAAAGGTCGCGCCAGCTGCCTTTGCTTCATTGAGCGTTGCCTCGAGCGCCGCCGTCTTGCGCGCCAGCGACACACGCAAATCAGGCTGCCGCGCGATCAGAGCCGGCGAAAGCCCGTCTTCGTGAGCGTCCGCCAGATCGATGCCGTGTAGCTCGAGGTTGAAGTGCGGTGTCGTCAGGGCGGCCGACACCAACCGACGACGCAGCCACTCTGGGAAAAGGACCAGCGTCGTGCCGATGACGTGCAGACGAAGGAGCGGCGTCACGGTCACGGGCATTTCGACGATGGGCAGATCGCCAGTTCGGTAGGGCGAGCCCGCGGCCGGCCGATACGGCGTATGCGGCGCCATCAGCACCCTCGGGCTTCCCAGGATACTGCCCGACTTGCGACCGACGGCACGCAAGACGCCCATCACGGCGGCCTTGGCCAGATAGTAAGGAATGGCCGGGAAGGTCGACGAATCGTAGCGATACCCGCGGCTGCACAGCACGTCGACGAGCTCAGCCGAGATTTCGTAGCCGGGGGCGCGGAAGCCCACCGGGGCCGATCCGCACGCCTCCTCGATGCTTGCCTCGGCCCGCTCGATTTCGTCGACGATTTCTGCGCGGCCCAAGCGAACCAAGTCGTACGGATGCGAGTACGAATGACTGGCGATCTCATGCCCCGCCTTGGCCAAATCCGCGAGGATGCTGCGCCCTTCGGCATCGTCGAGAAGATCGCGCCCCACGGTGAACAACGTCGCGCGAATGCCGTGGCGAGCGAACAGCTGACCCAGCCGCGGAAGCGCCAGCCGCAAAATCGAATGGCGCGCGCTCTCGGACGGCGCATCGCTTAGGGCGTGAATGCGGTGGTAGCACTCGACAGCGTCGAGGTCGACGGACACGGAAACGATAGGCTTGCTCACGAGTCGATCGTAGTCGGCGGGAGGGCGTTACTCAAGGTCCGGGCGTGGTGACACTAGCCCACGCCTGGGACGGGCTAGCGATCGCGTTGGCGGAGGTGGGCTTTGCCCACCGGAGCCAGAGCGCGCGAGGCCGAGCGCAGCGAGCAGTAGGCAGGGTGGGTGGCAGGGGCCTCGGGTTTGGAACCCCCCCAGGGTTTCCATCAAAATTGACTACCCCACGGCTTCCGGCGCGCTCGGCTTGGCGGTGGGCAAGTAAATACTGAACCGCGTGCCGCCTTCGGGCGGACAGTCGACCTCGATTCTTCCGCCATGCTCGTTCACGATTTGCTGCACGAGCGCCAGCCCCAGGCCTGTTCCTTTGGCTTTGGTCGAAAAGAACGGCTCGAAAACGTTGGCGAGATTTTCGGGCGCAATGCCCGGCCCGCTGTCGGCTAGCACCATCCGTACCTGAGCGTCGACCACCGCCAGCGCGAGGTGAATGTTGCCACCGCCCGACATGGCTTCCTTGGCGTTGCGAACCAAATTGAGCAGCGCTTGGCGAAGCTGGCTTTCGTCGGCCATCACCTCTGGCAGATCCGGCGCCACGTCGATGCTCCACGTGATCTTCGCCAAGGCCAGCTCGCTGCCCGAGAACTTCATCACCGACGTCGCAATCGCCGCCAAATCCTCGTGCTCGAGCTTGGGCTTGGGCAGGCGCACGAAGCGAAGATAGGTCTCGGTGATGTCGCTGAGCCTGTCGACCTCCTTGCTAATCGAGGTCACGAGACTGCGCGCCTCCTCGTTGCCCTCGCCCACCTCGTCGGCCAGCAACTCGACGTTGAGGCCGAGCGACGCCAGCGGGTTGCGAATCTCGTGGGTGATGTGCGCAGCCATGCGTCCGACGGTGGCCAAGCGTTCCGAACGAATCAGGCGATGCTCGCGCTCCTCGATGGCGGCGGCCATCGCGTCGAACTCGCGCGCCAAATCGCCGATCTCGTCGCGCGAGGTGATACCGATGCGCCGCGCGTATTCACCGCCAGCGATTTGCTTGGTGTGCTCGCGCAGCACCTGGAGCGGGCGTAGCGTGCGAACTACGACCAAGGCAGCTCCGACGGAAAGAAGCAGGCCGAGCCCGCTCAGCGCGAAGGCGATCTCCGCGGCACGCCGCTCGTTGTCGGACAGCTCCTCGGCCACCAGCTTGCCCTGGCTGCGTAGACTGTTGCGCAAACCGTGAAACCGACTGAGCAAGTTGGCCAGTCTGCGATCCGCCTCGGTGCTGTCCCCGGCCACCAGCTCGCTCGCCCCCAGGGCGGCTGCCGCTCCCACCACACGCTCGTCGAGATCGGCGATGTCGCGCTTGTAACGCTCGAACTCTTCCCGACGGGGGGGATTGTCCCGCTCCTTGAAGTAACGATCGATCGCGTCGAGCGCATCACGCAAGTTCTGGCGAGCCGAGGCAATGCCGTTCTGGGCCGCTACACGACTCGTGAGCCCAAGCGCCGGGCCCTCTCCTTCCGGCCGGCGCATCTTAGCGAAATCCTCGAGCGCGCGGAGAGAAGCGTCGACCGCGACCTGAACCTCCAAGCGGCGCTGATTGGCCGCCAACTCTTGTCGACCCCGGCGCAAATAGGACAGGGTAAAAAGGCTGCTCGCGGCGAGCATTCCAAGCAGGACGGCGTACGCGATCAGGATTTTTGCCGACACGCCGAGCCGCATGGGGTGGCTAAGCTAGCACAGCACGGCGCGTCCAGGCACGCATGAGAGCGTAAAGGATCGTAGCGTCTTCATTGACATTGTCCGGCGCCTGGGAAAACAATGCCAGAAGGCCATGGTGAACATCGCTCCGCGAGTTTCTTCTCTGTCTGTGCTGGGAATCTTGGTCGGGACGCTCTTGGTGGGCTCGGCAGCATCGGCAGGGGAAGCGTCCCTATCGGTGCTTGGCCTCGAACCCGCCGCAGGCGCGCCCGATGCGGTCGCAGCCGCCGTTACCGAATCTCTGCGTCAGCGCGTGACCTCATCGGGGATGTTCCGATTGGTGCAAGGCCGCGACTTGGTCGAGGTGAAGCTCGTCTTCAGCTGTGCGGATGAAGCGCCGCCGTGCATGACCCAAGCCGCACAGAGTATCGGTGCCAACAAGCTGATTTTCGG
>CAZTTW010000629.1:0-3523 GCA_964616265.1 uncultured Myxococcales bacterium
ACGTCCGTCTCGGTCTGGTCACCGAGGAGCGCGAGCACGGCAGCCGCAACCGTGGTTCGCGGTTGCGGCTTGGCCGAAGCCTACGCCCCCAGTCTCACCTCGACCCTAACCTCCGTCGTCCCTTCCGCCGGCAACGGCACGACCGTGCCATTCACGGCCTTCCCATCCACGGTGATCGCCACGTCGTTACCCTTGCCCGCGCGTTTGACCTCAATCACGTACCGCACGCCGCGGAAAGCGCGCGTCGCTTTGAAGCCTTTCCACGACTGTGGAATCACGGGCGTAATACTCAATCCGCGGTAGGTCGGTCGAATTCCCAAAATCCACTGCGTGCCGGCCACGTAGGTCCACGAGGCGGTTCCGGACAGCCAGGCGTTGCGCGCGTAGCCGAATTGCTTGTGCTCGGGGCCGGCAATATTACCGCAGTAGACGTAGGGCTCGACTTTGCCGACGTCGACGTCTTGGCGTGAGAAGGGCGTGATTTCCAGGTAGTACTGCATCGCCCGCTCGGCCATGCCTAGCTTGGCGGCGGCGACGATGGCCCACGTGTTCGCGTGGCAGAAGATGCCGCCGTTTTCTTTGGCGCCCGGCGGATAGGTCGTGGTGCCGCGCACGCGCTCGTCGCCTTTCTGGTACGCCGGCCACAAAAGCGCCAGGCCGTATTTGCAGTGGAGGTGCTTGTGGATGCTCTCCATGGCTTGCTTGGCACGCTCGGACGGGGACACTTCGCCGATGACCGCCCAGGTCTGCGTGTTGAGCGCGATCTTGTGGTGGCTTTCGCTCTTCACACCGACCGGTTTGCCCTCGTCGTCGTAGGCGCGCGCGTACCAGGCGCCATCCCAGGCGACCTTGTTCACGAGGTCGGCCATCTCGGCGTGCAGCGCGCGGAAACGTTCGGCGTCGGTCGTGGCGCCGATGTAGAGCGAGAGCTCGGCCAGATCGAGCATGGCTCGGCAGAAGTGTTGCGCGACCCAGACGCTCTCGGCCTTGCCACTGCCGTGGTCGACGTTCATGGTGTCGTCCCAGTCCGAGAATCCGATGCGCGGTAGACCCTGCGGTCCGCGGTGGGCGAGGGTGAAGTTCACCGCGCGCATCATATGATTCCAAATCGTGTCTTCACCGCCGTCCGTGTACGCGACCTTGTGGTCGAGGTAGCTGATGTCGCCGGTCTCGCGCAGGTAGGCGCACACGCCCAGAATGAGCCACAGGTGATCGTCCGAGAACCACTGCGGCCACTGTGGGAACTCGGCGGCCAAGCCCGGCCCGCCTTCACCGGTGAGCGGCAGCACCTGGTGCCAGGTGTGGCCGTCTTGGTATTGCAGGTGCCAGAGCATGTTCAGCGTCGATTTCGCGCGCTCGGCGGCGTTGTGAACCGTGCCCAGCGTGTCCTGCGCCGAATCGCGCGTGCCCATGCCGCGGCCAGTGCCGGTCTCGTAGGCCGACACGAAGCGCGACCAGAAAAGCGTCGTGCGACACTGGATGGGATTCCACACGTTCAGCATGGCGTTCACGATGGGATCCGGCGTGTCGACGGTGAAGCGGCCGAGGTAGTCGTTCCAGTCGCGATTCAAGTCGGCGAACGCCTTGTCTATGTTCTTGGCATCGCGGAATCGCTCGACGACCTTCGCGATGCGGGCCGGCTCGTCGGTGACGCCCATGATGAAGACGATTTGCTTTTCTTGGCCCGGCGCCAGCGTCAGGTTGTGGCAGAGCGAACCGATGTTGTTGCCGCGCGCTGCCTGCGTGTTGGTCGGCTTGCCGCTTTCGACCATTTCGGGATTGGCGAGATCGCGCCAGCGACCGACGAAGACCTCCCGGTCGGTCTCGAAGCCCGCTGGCTTCACGTTCGAGGCGAAGTAGTTCGTGGTCGGCGCGAACCTCGTCTGCGAGGTGATGATGCCGTCCTTGTAGCGCGCTTCCAGGATGTGCTGGCACCAGTCGAGATTCAGCTGGTCGCCCAGAGCATCGCGAAAGCTGAACTCGATGTAGGAGAAGGATCGCAGCTTGCGTGCCTTCTTGCCGACGTTCTTCACCTTCAACACCCACAGCTCGCAGGGGCAGGTCTCGTCGGCAGGCGCGGGCGGAACGAAGTAAAGCAGGCTGCTCTCGATACCTTGGAAGGTGCTGGCAATTTTCGTGTACCCGGCGCCATGCCGGCACTCGTAGCTGCCAAGTTTCACGGCGGGCGTCGGCTGTGCCGTCGGGCTCCAGAACTTTCCGCTTTCCATGTCGCGCAGATAGACGTAGCGGCCCGGCTGGTCGGCGGGAATGGCGTTGTAGCGATAGCGCGAGACGCGACGGTTTTTCGGATCGCGATCGAAGGCGAATCCACCGGCCGCGTTCGAGACGATGCCGCCGTATCGCCCTTCGCCGATGAAGTTGAACCACGGCGTGGGTGTATCCGGCCGCGTGATGACGTACTCGCGGTTTTCAGCGTCGTAGTAACCGTACGGGTTGGACAGCGCCTGGGTCGTCTTCGTCGTCGCCGTCTTCGTCGTCGCCTTCGTCGTTTTGGCCATGGGGCGCGATCTAACCTTTCGCCTTGTCGCAAGTCAAAGACGAGCACGACCCCGGCAACGCCAAGCACAAGGCTAGGAAGCTACGTTGGTCGATGATAGGTTCGCCGACCACCACGCGAACGACCGCCGGGTCGAGGAGACAAGGACCAATGCCGGAACAACGAGCCGCCGAAGAGTCGCAGGTCATTCCGTTTGTTGAAAAGTTTGGCTACGCGCTGGGTGACTTCGCGTCCAACTTGTTTTGGATGCCGTTCGTCCTGTTCGGCAATTTCTTCTACACCGACGTGTTCGGCATTTCCGCCACGGCCGTCGGCTACATGCTCCTCGTCACGCGCATCTGGGACACCATCATCGATCCGATGGTCGGTCTTATCGCGGACCGCACGCGGCCTCGTCCGGGACTGGGGCGCTACCGACCGTACCTTTACTGGTTCGCGCTGCCATTTGCCCTCGTCAGTAGCATCGCGTTTTTCACGCCGAACCTCGGACCGTTCGCCAAAATCGTCTATGCCTGGGTGACGTACACCGCGTTCTGCGTGACGTATTCGTTCATCAACGTGCCGTACTCGGCGCTCATGAGCGTGATGTCGCGCGAGCCGGGGGAGCGCAGCAGCACCAGCTTTTTCCGCATGATTGGCGCCCAGGCGGCGGGCCTCATCGTGTCGAGCAGTCTCATGCTGCTGGTGGCGAAGCTTGGCGGCGGCAGCGCTCAGCCACAGCAACAGCGCGGCTTCTTCATCGTCATGACGATCTTCGCCGTGGCCGCCATGATCTGCTTCCTGCTTACCGGCAAGATGACCCGCGAGCGCGTCGCGGCCGAGCCCAAAGAGAGCAACGTTGCCAAAGAGCTCAGGGACATCATCAGCTGTGGCGCCTGGTGGCTGCTCTTTTTCGTCTCGTTCTTCACCATCGCCGCGTTTACCCTGCGCTTCGGCGTGGCGGCGTACTACTTCACGTACTACGCCGATCCCGTGGCCGTCGAGCGTTGGGGGCTTTTCCAGGGC
>CAZTTW010000630.1:0-3522 GCA_964616265.1 uncultured Myxococcales bacterium
CCATGGCTGCCTTCAAGAGCTCGATCACCTCGCGGGGCGTGGACTGGTTGTCGCTCGAGAGACCCGTGGGCTCGCGGAAGCGCGTGAAGCGCAGGCCGAGCGATGCAACCTTGTGGTTCATCGCTGCGGTGAATTGCGTGGTGCCGAGGCCCGCGGCTCGGCCGAGCGCCGAGACGGCGCGGTTGTCCGAGCCGAGCAGGGCCGCATGCAGAAGATCGCGGTTGGACAGGGTCATGCCTTCGAGCAGACGCGACCTTGCACCACCGCGAGCCACCTCGACGTCGACCTTCTTGATGGTCGTGAGTCCGTCGAGATCGAGTCCCTTGTCCATGACAGTCAGGGTTGCCGCAAGCTTGGAAATCGAGGCAATGGCTCGTGGATTGTCGGGCCGCCGAGCGAAGAGCTCTTGGCCGCTATCGAGGTCGATCACCAGCGAGCCCATCGACTGCACATTCGGAAGACTGCCCTTCAGGGCCGCGACGTGCTTCTCCGAATGGTGGTGGCGTGGCGGCCGACTTGCCTTCGCGGATTTTTTGCCGGCCTTCTTGCCCGCCGCCTTACCGGCGTGCTTGTCCGACTTCTTGCCGGATTTTTTCCCTGCGCTCTTCGCCTGAGTCTTGCCGGTGGCGGCGCTGGCGGTCCATGCCTGGCCAGCGAGGAGCGCGCCTACCACGGCGGCAAGAACGGCGGCGAACGGTGGCTGTTGGCGGGAGGGCAGGTGCTTCATCTCGTCAAGACATCGCGGTTGGTTGAACAGCCTTCGTATCACGCCGGCCGTGCCGAACGAAAGCGTGCTCGCAACCAATCGACGGCGAGCGGGCCGTAGTGCGTCTTTGCCAACGAAAGACCGAGCATTGCGGCAGTCAGCATCGCAACGCCCACGGCGGCGCCGGCAAGGGGGAGATGACTGCGCAAGCGGTACACGAAGCTGCCGTAGCAAAACTCGATGTGGACCCAGTACACGAGCAGCGACGTCCGACCGAGCTGGCGCACTACCGAGAATCGGTTGTGCAAGAGCCGGCACCACCCAAAGCCGATCCCCGCGATGACTCCGATGAGGCCCAACCGGTGAAAGAAGGTGCCCGGCCCCATCTGCATCACCACTTCGGACGGATAGCGAATGATGGTCGGATCGACGGCGCGAATCACCTGCACGGCGAAAACCAGAATGGCGCCGACGACGAAGGTGAGAGTGAATGCGCGGTGAAGTCCAGTCTCGCTACGGCTTGCGAGGAGCCAGGCGTGGCCAACGGCGACACCGGTGAGTGCCCATGCGCCCCAGGGGAAAAGCGGAAACCAGGCCATGGGGCGCTGGCCACCGAAGTACGACGTGATCGGCCGAGGCAGCCACTCGGGAAAATGGGCTGGTCCGATGGTGCAGCCCAGACTGAGGAAGAGAGTTGCGAGTGCCAGCGCGGGTACGAATTGCCGGCGACCTTGGCGCGGCGTTGCCACCAGCGCCACCACGATCATCGAAAGCGCGATGGCGTTCAGGATGTCGACGCGAACGAGCGATTCCCATCCGCCGTAGAAGCGCGAGAGAAGCCATTCCTGGAGGAGAAAAAGATACGCCAGCAGCAGCACTTGTATGCCCCGCCGAACGAGGCGAGCCCGCATGACCGCACCGTCGACGTTCTTGGCAAGGCCGGATTCGAACTGGATGGCGGCGGAAATTCCAACCAGGAGCAGGAAGAGGCGCGCTGGAATACCGCTGGCCACGCGAATGACGGCGTAAACCGCGCCGCTCTTGGCCGACGGAAGCAGCCACGCGTCCATGCCGTGCGCCAGGATCATCAGGACCACCGCAACGCCGCGCAGCCAATCGACGACGTCGATTCGTTGCGGTTTCGCACGTGCGACGCGGGGATCCAACATCGCAGCGAGACTACCAGCGGCGCGCCGGAAAAAGGTAGAGTGCCGGCGTGAAAATCTCGCTGGCTTACTCGGTCGACGCAGACGACGCATTCATGTTCCACGCCCTTGCTAGTGGCGAGGTGGACGCGCGTGGCCTGACCTTCACCCACCGTCGAGGCGATACGGCTTGGCTCAATCGCCTGGCGGAAGAGGAGGGCGCGGACGTTGTCGCGGTTTCGGCGGGCGCGTATCCGAGAATTGCCGACAAGTACTTGCTGCTCCCGCACGGCGCCTCCGTTGGCCGCGGGTTCGGACCTGTCATCATCGCAAAGTCTCCCATGACGTTGGCGGAGCTTGCGGGCCGGCGCGTAGCGATTCCTGGATTTTCCACCACGGCGTTCCTGGTGCTGCGCCTGATGCAGCCGGCTGTGGTGCCCGTGCTAGTGCCGATCGCGCCATTTTCGCGCGTCTTCGAAGCGCTCGACGCTGGCGAGGTGGATGCGGCGCTGCTGATTCACGAGGGACGCTTGCTTTTCGAGCAGCGCGGTTACGTCGCGGTTGCCGAGCTTGGTGAGTGGTGGCTGGCTGAGACGGGACTGCCGCTTCCGCTTGGAGTGAACGTCATTCGGCGTGGGCTTGGCGACGAGACGGTTGCGGTGGTTTCGGACGTCCTGCGCGCGGCGATTGCGTGGGCGCTCGGCCACCGGGAAGAAATTATTCGCGTCATCGCGTCCGAAAAACGCGGCGACGCGGCGCTGGCGGAACGAGCTCTTCTCGATCGGTACCTCGGTATGTATGCGAATGACGATACCCGAAGTATGGCCGCCGACGTTCGCCTCGCGATCGACGTTCTGTTCGCCCGCGCTGGCGCAGCCGGTCTCCTTCCCGTCGGCAGTCAGGCGAGCTGGGCGCCGTAACTAAGCTCGGAAGAAGTCGAGCACGGCCTGGCACGCGGCTGCTGCGGCGGCGGGGCCGTATTTCTTCCATTCGGCGTGGGCGGCCGGGCCAACCTGGTTGGCAATTCCTAGGACCGCGGCGAATGGAATACCTGCTGCGGTAGCCGCGCGCGCTACCGAAAACGCCTCGAGGTTTTCAAGCGCGCACCCGGAAAGCTCGGCCGCGGCCGTCGCCGCTTTCTTGCTGGCCGTGATGCTAAGGGGGCAGGCGACGTCAGCCATCGGCAGCACCGTGGCCTTGCGCAAGACACGCACGAGCGCCGTCGAGCATCGCTCTTGGGTGGGAATGATGCTGGGCAAGAAGCCGTGCTGTCTGCCAAGAACGGGCGGCAGCAAGCGTATTTGTCGGCAGATCGCGGCGGAGCCGATGGCGAACGCCTGGCTATGCCGTGGGTAGCAGCCGGCCGTTCCGACGAGCAAAACACCGTCGGGCGCGTGCCTTCCTAGGAGGCGCGCACCACCGGTCGCCGCTTCGACCAGACCGACGCCGACCGTTTCGAGAGTGACACGCTTGCGTGTGCTCGATGGCAGGCCAGCCAGACCAGCGCGCAGATGCCCAAGCTCGGGCGCCCAGGCCGCCACGACAAGCCAGCGCGCACGCAGCCCCGCCCGTGTGCCGTATTGCGTTTCTGGTGCTGCTGGTATATTGCCCATTCCTGGTCGCGGCCCTTATGCCTCAACGGATCATTGTCATACCTGCTTACAACGAGGA
>CAZTTW010000631.1:0-3516 GCA_964616265.1 uncultured Myxococcales bacterium
AGCTCGTGTGGGACTTCTTCCTCACGCACTTCACGTTGACCGTCAACCAAGCCGCTGGTGCCTACGGGTTCACCTACCGGGGGGTACCCGGCGGCACGTTCGACTCAGCCGACCAGCTCGTGATGTCCAATGGAACGACACAATCCGCGCTGGTTTCGTACAGTGGAGATCTGCCCGGACCCGCCGAGTGGGCTTACCTGAGCCACCCCGCTGCGAAACACTCGCTCTTCGTAATGCAACATTCGGACGATGCCTTGCCCGAGACCTACCAGGTCGCCGACGGCGACACGGGAATGTTTGTTTTTGGAAGCGGCAAGATCACTCAATTGCCCATTCGATTCAGTCTGGGTCTCATTGATAGTTGCGACGACCCGACGGTGCGCGCGCGGATCGACTTCGTCCGAAAGGCCATCCAGTAGCGGGCTCGCCATGGAAAAGATCACGACGCGGGTTCTGTGCCTCGGCAACGATCTGATTTGCGATGACGGCGTCGGCATCCGCATCGGACAAATACTGTCGTCACTGCAGCTGCCCCATCATATTGGCGTCGAGCTTGCGCCGCATCTCGGTTTCGATCTGCTGGACGTCGTCGCGGGAGCGGAGCGTGTGATTC
This sequence comes from uncultured Myxococcales bacterium, assembly GCA_964616265.1. Classification (GTDB taxonomy): domain Bacteria; phylum Myxococcota_A; class Polyangia; order Fen-1088; family Fen-1088; genus Fen-1118. Next base: position 614 of record CAZTTW010000631.1, read on the forward strand.
TCGTAGATGCCATGTGCACCGGTGTCGCGCCCGGGACGTGCGTGACTCTCGAAGGCCGAGCCATCGAACGCTACAGCGCCGGTTCTTCGATCTCGCATACCATCGGCATTGCCGAGCTCATGGACCTGGCGCACCGGCTTTCGCCAGAGCGGGCGCCCGCGACGTTGCACTTCGTTGGCGTCGAGGGTGCGCGTTTTACCGAATACGGGGACAAGCTCAGTCCGGAGGTCGAGGCGGCCATTCCCAAAGCGGTGGCGGCCGTCCTCGGCATTGTCGGCGCGGATGCCGATCTGCTCGCCGCCGCAACGAGCCTGTCGCTCAAGTAGGACTGGGCTCGTCGCTCATCACGGAGCTCGCGCCGGACACGATGGCGGCCAGGCCGGCAATGGCACGCGCGGTGTCGTCGGCTCTGGGTTCGCTCGGGCCCAGCGTCGCAACGCCCAGGCCTTCACCGGCACTGTCGAAGAGATGGCAGGTAAGAACCGTGTTGTTCCTGTCCGTGATGCGAACGGATTCCGCCTCGGCCAGCGGCAGAAGCGCTCGGGCGCGGGAAACCATTTCGCCGGCCACGGCCGCGAAGGCCGCCAAGCCTTCTTGCGTGACCGTTTCTCCCACGCTGGCAATCAGAAAGCCCTGAACGTCCGCCAGCACCGCCGTACGCGGCCCGCCGTTGGCGACGAGAGACTTCAGATTGCCCTCCATGTCGGAAACTGGAGTCTGTGCAGGCAGCTTGGTCAGCGTCGCGCGGACCTGGCCCGCGGCGTCCACTCCGCTGGCGTAGAGCAATGCCTCGAGATCCTTTTCCCGACGGCGCAAGTACGCGACCTCTTCGACGAGCGACGCCGCCTCGGCAGCTTGACTGCGCAGCGAAACCAGCTCGGAGCGATCCTGCATCAGCTCTTGCAGTCGTCGCGCCATCAGCTCGGCGTCCAAACGAAGCTGCTTGTGAGCCGCCGACAATCGTTCCAATTCTGTGCTCGCCTCTTGATGTTGCAAGAGCTCGGCCGCTTCATCTCGCAACTTGCGATTTTCTTCGAGAACACTTCCGAGCTCGTCCAGCTTGGCCTGCGCGGCTGCGAGCTCAACCCTCGCATCTTTGGCGGCATCCTGACGGTCCGCTTGTAGCTGGGCAAGGCGAGCCGCCTCGGACTGTTGCTCGCGCAGCTCCGAATTCTCTTGCGCGAGCCGGTCGAGATCCGCGAGGCGCGCTTGGGCGCTGCGCAGGGCTTCCGTGGCTCGCAAGGTTTCCTCGCGCTCGTGAGCCAGGGACGCCTCCAGGGCACGCAACCGAATGTCGACATTGCCCTTGTCATCGAGAGTGGCCCGACTGGCAGCTTCCGCCTGTCGAAGGCGTTCGGCCCACTGCTGCGCTTCTGCTTGGGCCGTCGCCTGCAGCTCCTGCAGCGATACCTTGGCCGCGGCCGACTGCCGCTCGTGCGATACCTCGACGTCGGCAAGGCGCCGAGCCACCTCCTGCGCTCGCGCTTCGGCCGTGCGAACGGCGTCGTCGAGCCGCTTGCGCTCTCGCTCCTTCTCCTGGCTCTGCTGCTCGAGCCGCTTCTGCAGATCCGCCAGGCTGCGCGCCGTATCGTCTGCCCTCGACGCGTGCCGCTCACATTCCTTCCGCAGTCGATCTTTCTCCGCAACTTGATTACTGAGCTCAGCGGCACGCTCGGCGAGCTCGCCGCGAAGCCCGTCGTTCGCGCGCTTCTGCTCGGCCTGGGCTGCTTGCAGTTGGGTCTGCCAGGCGTCGGCACTCTTTTCCACGCGATCGAGTAACGACCGATTCTGTTCCTCGGCCGTGCGCAGCCGCTCGGATAGCGTTCGCTCATTGGCTGACAGCCGCGCGGCCTCCCAGCGCAAGTTGTCCAGCTCGTCCTGAATTGGGCCGCGCTCTTCCACCTGGCTCGCGCGTGCCTCGGCAGCCGATTTCGCGGAGGCGCGCGCTTCGTCGAGAGCCGTCTCGAGCAGCTCCCGTTGACCACGCAAGCGTTCGATCTCGCGCACAAGCGCTTCGTCCTGCGCCGGCGGTTGGACATCAGAACGCTTTCCGCGCGGATTGCCCAACAAGAGGCCGGCGAGAAAGAACGCCAGCGCGGCGACGATACCGGCGGCGATGAGGAGAGATAGGATCGACATAGGCTAGCCTCTAGCGAAGGTCGATTTCGACCCTGCGGTTGCGGGCGCGCGCCGGATAGGAGCTCACGCCGTCGAGCGGGCGAGTGGCGCCGAAGCCGTGCACTTCGATACGCTCCGGCTCGACACCGTATCTCTCGAGCGACTTGCCACATTGTTGGGCACGCTGAAGAGAAAGGACCTCATTGAATGTTGCACTCCCAAGGTCGTCGGTGTGTCCACCGAGCACCACGTGCAAGCCGGGTTCTTGTTTCAAAATGGCCGCCAGCCGCCGCAGGACGCTGTCCCCCGCGGGAGAAATTTTGGCGGCTTTCAAGGCAAAGAGAAGATGCGGGAAGGTGGGCGTGGCGGGTCCGCTCGGCAGGGCGGGCTCGATGGCTGGCCGCGCCGACGGTTGTTCCTTCGGTAGAGGCTCGGGAATTGCCACCGGCAGATCGCGAGGTGCAAGCGGAACTGTTGCCGGCCGCAACTGTTGCAGCGGCGGTACGGCGGCGGCTCCTGCGGCGAAGTAGCGGGGAAGCAAGATCAGGTCTATGGCTGCCAAAGCACCAACGCCGACCAGCAGGAAACCCGCCGCCAGCGCGTAGCGCACTGGCGCCGGCCATCGGGCCGCGACGATGCAAGCAATGCCGGCATCCGCCGATCGGCTCGATACACCCGGCGCCATCATGACAGCCTCTAGGCCGAAGCCGCGATGGCCTTGGTCAGCTCCGCGCAGCGCCGCTTGACCTCGATGAACACCAACCCGAGCTTGGCATCTTTGGTGG
>CAZTTW010000632.1:0-3514 GCA_964616265.1 uncultured Myxococcales bacterium
TCGGAGCGCGTGTGCAAGTACAACCGGCTCCTGCGCATCGAAGAAGAGCTGGGCAGCTCGGCGATCTATCCGGGCGCGGCCGCGTTCAAAGCGCAGAAGTAGCCGAGTAGACTGCAGGCGCCACCCGCTGAGGTACCGGCGAGTGGCGCCGGGCAGAGAGTTCGAGGTCCGGCCCGTATGCTCGCGCACTGTGCTCGCGCACTCGCGTTCGCGCGTGGTTTGCACTAGCGTCGGCATGTGCGCCGCGACCGACGGTTCTCGATCTATTGGCTTGGGCAAACGCTCTCCGGGTTTGGCGACGCCTTCGCGCTGGTCGCCATTCCTTTGTTGGTGCTAGAGCGTGCGGGCTCGATCGCCGGCATGGGCGTGGTTTCGGCGGCCGGCGTGCTTGGCCAGGTCACGGCCAGCCTGTTTTCCGGACACCTCATCGACCACTTCGACCGCCGTCGCACCATGATCGCGTGCGATGTCGGCCGGGCGGTGCTCTATGGCCTTCTGCCCTTTCTCGCGTGGCGCGGTCACGCCTCCTTCGCCCTCATCTGCGCCACGGTCATTCTCGGCGGCGCCCTGTCGAATATCTTCTCGGTTGGCTATATGACCGCAATCCCGTCGCTGGTTGGCAGGGACGTTCTCCATTCCGCCAACGCCAAGATGCAGGGGGCGCTCGCATTGGCCTACGTGTTCGGCTCGCTGTGCGCCGGCGCGGTCGCCACGACCGCGGGGCCCGCCGTAGCGCTTTCCATCGATGCGGCTACCTTCCTGGTCTCGGCTACCAGCCTTTTCAGCATTCGCTTCGACGTGCAGGCCAAGCCCGTCGCCGACCGCCAGCGCTTCGGCGCCGGATGGCGCTTTCTCGTCGGACATCGCTTGCTGCGATCGATGACCCTGGTGCTCGTGGTGTTGGGGATCTCGGGCAACATGGGCGTGGGCGCCGGCATCACCGACCTCATGATCTTTCACGTGAAGAGCGAGCTGGCGCTCGATTCCTTTCGCGTCGGCGTATGTGTGGGCATCACGGCGTTCGGCGCGCTCTTGGGAGCAGTGGCGGCACCACGCCTTGCGAAGGCGATCGGCTCTACCCGATGCTTTCTCACCGGTAGCGTCGTCCAAGCGGTGGGTCTTCTACTCGTCGGTGCGATTGCCCACTTCGTGGCGGCCGCGGGCGGTGGGCTCCTGTGGGGCGCGGGCATGATGTTGCGGAGCGTGCCCATGCATTCCCTCAGGCAGTCGCTAATCCCGAGCGAGCTGCTCGGCCGAGTCACCGCCATTTCGTGGACCGCGATCTTCGCCGCTGCCGCGCTCGGCACCGCTGTGATGACCCGAATCGCGGCGCACATCAGCGCGGGTCCGACCATGTTCGGCATCGGGCTCGCCGTCGCGAGCATCGGCATCGTGTCTTGGCTCGGACCTATGCGCGAGCGATGATGCTCGGCGATCTACGGACGACCCCGCCGAAACCGGGTCGCTGTCGGCGCGTGGGGAGGCGCCGAGCTTTGCTCGGCGCGGGCCATCGTGGGCTTTAATCCAGCGTCGCCAATCAGCGCGCGGCGGGAGCTGGTGCTTGGGCCTTCGCTGGCCACGGCTTTCCCGCGCCTGCTAGCGACTGGCAAGTGCTGCCCGGCTCGACCCGACGGTAGTCGAACCAGCCGCTCTGCACTTCGTCGCTGTCGCCCGCGACAAGCTTCAGGCACAGCCCGCTGGCTCCGAGCACCTTCTGTTTCAAACGCACGGACTCCTCGCCGCTGGCGCCGTCAGGCGTGGCATGTCCTGAGAGCAAGGTGGTCTGCGACTCGCTTGAAATGTACACGTCGCCCGAACACGTGCCGTTAATGTGCACGGTGGCGCCGGGAAAGCCGTCGGCGTCGATGTCGTCGTCGGTCCAGCCGTGGCTCCACGGGGCGGCGGTCAGTTGGCCGTCGGGCGCTTCGTCAAGCACGATGTGCGAGCGCGGAATGTGCGCGACGGTTTCGGGTTTCATCGTCGCAAGCGTGCCCTTGATCGGTCGAATGTCGATGCGACAGACTTTTTGGCGCATTTCGATGCGGGAGGAGGTTCGCCGTACTTCGGCCAGCAAGTAGTTCTCCGTGTGGGTTTCCTGCTGGCCGTAGAGCGGGATCTTGCGCTTGCCGATGAGCACTTGGTGACCCGCCCACAGCTCCACTCGCGGCTCTGGGGTGGCGGCGCTTGCGTCGCGTGCGAACAGCGCGAGGAGGACGGCGAAGTGAAATCCCATGCAGATACGACGCTAGAGCTTCGAAAAGACCTTGGTCATCTGATTGATGGTCTTGCCGCTCGGCTCGCGGCGCTCATGATCCACCGCGACCATGGTCGTGCGCTTGGTGCGCAAGACGACGCCGGTATGCGTGTCTAGGCGCGCCCAGTCGGCTTTCACCTGCTGCATGCCGCGGCTGATGTTGTCCTCGCTTGCGTATTCGCAGACGGTGGTATCGACGCCGTGTACGAAGCCGTGCTCGCAGAAGGCGGCACTGGCCGGCGGCGGATCCATCGAGGCGAAGCCATCGGTCGTAAGCCCGGCGTTCCGCCAGGCGGCTAGCACCTCGTCGGTGTGGACGGTGCCCTGAACGTGCGCCGAGCCGGGGATGGGCTTGGGCGGAAGAGATTTGCTCTTGCCACAGCCGACAAGCGCCGTGAGCAAGACAAGCGTGATGAGCGACAGTCGCATGCGGGCTCCTTAGTGACGGCCGGGCGCCGGTCCGCGGTTAGGTCCGGATGGGCGTCTGGGCGAGGCTGGGGCGGGGCCACGGCCGGGGCCTGGCGCGGGCCGCCCGCCTCGTTGGAAGGCCGGCCGGTCTACCGGCGCTCGCATGGGCGCGTAGCGCGCGGGTGCGGGGCCATGGAAGCGCGGCCCGGGATCGTGTCGCCAGCCATCGTGCTGCCAACCTTCGTGTCGTCCATGGTCGTGGTGGTAGCGGCGATCTTCGACATAAGTCGGGCCGCCGACAAAGACGGGACCGGGTGCGACCATGACGGGCGGACCGCCGAGGTTGACGCCCACGCCGATTTGTACTGCGGGGACAGGCGGCGCTACGTAGACACCCGGTCCGCCCACCACGGCTGCCGCGCGCCAGCCCGGACCACCGAGCGAAATTTCGGCGGCCACGCCCGGCGGCGCCACTTGAACGTCGACCACGGGCCGGGCGTACGGCATGGGCGCGTAGGCTTCGTTGATGGCCCCGTAGCGCGGACGCTCGTCGTAATAGCTCTGCGGAAAGCTGCCGACGTACCAGTAGGCGCCACCGCGCATCTGGAATTGCGTTTGCGGCGGCGGCTGGTACCAGTGGTAGTGCGGCCCTTTGATGTAGCAGTAGACGGGCTGGCCGAACTGCGCCTGGGCATCGACTACGGGATGGGCGCCGTAGTACGAATAGCGGGGCCCGTCGTAGTCGAACGGCGCCGGATCGCCGACGAAGTAGTTTTGTCCATTGCTTTCGCGGTACATGCGCGGATCGCTCGGGGCGTAGTTGTGGACGTGGGGCACGTCGATGTAGCAAAA